>JAWVYF010000001.1:0-40285 GCA_033722845.1 Anderseniella sp.
ACGCGGCCGGCATGCAGCCAGGCATGAATGAGGCTTTCGCCGGATTGCTGCCCCGGCACCATCATCAGGTTCTCGCGCACGGTCAGCGTGGAAAATTCATGCGCAATCTGGAAGGTGCGCAACAGCCCCTTGGCAAACAGCTCATGCGGGGTCAGGCCGGAAATGTCCTCGCCGTCCAGCAGGACCCTGCCGGAGGTTGGCTTGTAAAGCCCTGCGATCACATTGAACAAGGTGGTCTTGCCCGCCCCATTGGGGCCGATCAGGCCTGTAATGCTGCCTGTTTCGATGGTCAGTGAAGCACCATCGACAGCCCTCAGCCCGCCGAAGTGCTTGTGCACATTGTCGACGACAATCTTTGGGTTTTCGCTCATGAGTCCCGGCATGCTTGGTGTAAAAGGCCGAGCCCGGGCGCGGCAAATCGCGTCCGGGCTCTTTGTTGGGGTCAGGTGATCAACGGTACTTGACCGTTTCGATCTTGCCATCCTTGATCACGAACTCGCGGTAGTTGCCGGCGCTTTCGCCAGGGCCGACGAGTTCAACCGCGGATGCACCCACATAGTCGATGTCGCCGCCATCCTTGAGGATCTTCAGCGCCTTGGCCAGTTCACCGGGGTAGATCTTCTCACCCGGGGCGTTGGCCACTTCCATGACCTTTTCCTTCAGCTTGGCGCTTTCGGTGGAACCGGCAGCCTGCATGGCCAGCAGGATCAGCGCAGCCGCGTCATAGGACTCGGCAGAGAAAGCTGCTGCTTCAAAGCCTGCCGCCTTGGCCATGTCGGCATAGGTGGATGCGCCCGGGCTGTCGGTGCCTGGGTTGGCGCCATAAGACCCGTTCAGGCCAGAACCGATTGCCTCTACAAGCGCATCGCCAGCCATGCCATCGGGCAGGTAGAAGGTGTCGAATGCGCCGGTGTCGAGCGCGGCCTGGATGATACCCTTGCCGCCCTGGTCGAGGTAGCCGGCCACCACAAGCACTTCACCGCCAGCCTGCGCCAGCGCGCCGACTTCTGCGGAGTAGTCACCCTTGCCGTCTTCGTGGGCTGCGGAAATGGTTACCTTGCCGCCAGCAGCTTCGAAGTTCTTCTGGATGGCTTCGGCGAGACCCTTGCCGTAGTCGTTGTTGGTGTAGGTGATGGCGACCGACTTCACACCCTTCTCCTGAAGGATGTCGCGGACGATCTCGCCCTGGCGTGCATCCGACGGAGCGGTGCGGAAGAACAGGCCGTCGTCTTCAGCCGTCGACAGGCCCGGCGAGGTTGCGGACGGCGAGATCATCACGATGCCGTTCGGGCGCGCGACGTTCTGCAGCGCAGCACCGGTCACGCCGGAACAGTCGCCACCAACCATTGCCTTCACCTTGTCGGTGGTGATCAGGCGCTCGGCTGCAGCCGTTGCAGCAGCAGCGTCGATGCAGGTGGTGTCGCCACGCACCGCCTCGACCTTCACGCCGTCAAGCAGCGCGCCGCTGTCGGATACTTCCTTGATTGCGAGCTCAGCGCCGGGGCCCATGTTGGCCACGGTCGATTCAATTGGGCCGGTGAAACCCAGGAAGACACCGATCTTGATGTCTTCGGCCAGCGCAGCCGTTGACATGAAGGTGGTCGCAGCAAGTGCTAGAACGAGTTTTTTCATATGATCCTCCGTTAGATACCGTTCACGGTGGCGGTATCAAAGCACCATTGCCAACACGAGTCACCTCCCCAAATCACCAAAATTGTCCGTGCAAACAGTTGCATCCGCTGGCGGACTTCCCTTTACCACCCTCCTGCCGCGGCAAACTGCATGTTCGCAAGGCGCAAGTTCACGATTGGCAGCGGCGGGCAATGTCTGTTATCGGAACGCCCCATGACAGATACGCAATCGCTCTCCATCACCCGGCCGGATGACTGGCATCTGCATTTGCGCGACGGCGCCATGCTGCAAGGTGTGCTGCCGCACAGTGCAGCCCACTTCGCCCGCGCCATCATCATGCCCAACCTGGTTCCGCCAGTCGTCACCGGACAACAGGCCGCCAAATATCGCGAGCGCATTGTTGCCGCGCTGCCCGCCGGCATGCGCTTCGAACCGCTGATGACACTCTATCTGACCGAGGATACCGATGCAGATGATGTTGCAGCGGCTCACGCCTCCGGGTTGGTCAAGGCCGTGAAGCTGTACCCGGCCGGGGCCACGACCAATTCGCAATCCGGCGTACGTGACTTCGGCAAGGTGCAGGGCGTGCTGGAGCGCATGGCCGACATCGGGCTGCCGCTGTGCGTACATGGCGAGGTGACAGACAGCGACATCGACATCTTTGACCGCGAGGCGGTTTTCATCGAGCGCGTGCTTGATCCCGTGCGCCGCCGGGTGCCGGGCCTGAAGGTGGTGATGGAGCACGTTACCACCGAAGACGCCGTGAACTATGTCAGCGCCGACACGTCAGGGCGGCTTGGTGCAACCATCACCACCCATCACCTGATCATCAACCGCAACCACATTCTCGCAGGGGGCATCAAGCCGCACTACTACTGCCTGCCCGTGGCCAAGCGCGAGAAACACCGGCTGGCCCTGCGCGCAGCTGCAACCGGGGGCGACCAGCGGTTCTTCCTCGGCACAGATTCCGCGCCACATTCCGACCCCGCCAAGCTGCAGCCATGCGGTTGCGCCGGTATCTTTACCGCGCCCAATACGATGAGCCTGCTGGCGCATGTATTCGAGGAAGAAGGTGCACTCGACAAGCTCGAAGGCTTTGCCTCACTGCATGGCCCGGCTTTTTACGGCCTGCCTGCCAACCAAGAGCGCCTGACGCTGGTCAAGCGTGAGGAGCCGGTGCAGTTCCCCGAACGTATCGAAACCGGCGACGGGCCGGTGACCGTGTTCGACCCCGGCTTCGAGGTCTATTGGCAGGTACAGGCCTGATATCCGTGCGGCTGCTTTTCGTATCCCATTGTTTTCCGCTTGAAGGCGAGCCGATGAGCAAGATCGGCGGCATGCAGCGCGTGGCCATTGACCTTCTGGCCCAGCTCAAGGGACGCAACGACCTGGAGGTCAGCGAGCTGCTGCTGCGTACGCCGAGCGGCAAGGAACAATGGCATCTGCTGCCTTTCCTGGCGCGCGCCTATGTTGACATCCGCCACCGTATTGCATCGGGCGAGGTGGACGCGGTTCTGTTTTCTGCGATGCCCAGTGCCGTTCTGGCAAGCGTGTTGGCAGGGCCTGCGCGCCGCGCCGGCGTCGCACTGATGGCGATCAGTCACGGTCATGACGTGATTGCAGACTTTGCGCCCTATCAGTGGCTGGTGCGCCGGGTCATGCACCGTCTGGACGCCATGCTGCCGGTCAGCCGTTCGACAGGCGAACAATGCGTCGAAAGGGGTCTGCCCCGGGACAAGCTGTTCGTGACGCCCAACGGGATCAATCCCGAACGCTTTGGCGAAAGCTTTCCCGGTGTGCTGGTCAAGCGCGAGGCGCGCCGCGGCTTGCTGGAGAAACAGTTTCCGGCGCTGGCAGCGGCAACCGGCAAGGATGACTTGCTGCTTTGCTCTGTGGGACGGCAGGTCAAACGCAAGGGCCACGCCTGGTTCATCCAGAATGTCATGCCGAAACTTGCCGGCAACGTGCATCTGGTACTGGGCGGCAAGGGACCGGAGACGGCGGCCATTGCACAGGCTGCGAAGGCAACGGCGCTTGAAGCTCGCATTCACCCGCTGGGTCTGGTGCCGGAAGAAGACCTGGCCGGGCTCTATTCGTCGTGCGACCTGTTCGTGATGCCCAACATCCCTGTTCCGGGCGACAAGGAAGGCTTCGGCGTTGTGATGCTGGAAGCGGGCCTGTGCGGCCTGCCGTCCATCGCCTCACGCATCGAAGGCATTGCTGACGTTGTCACCGATGGCAAGAACGGCTTTGGCCTGCCGGCATGGGATGCAGATGGCTTCGCGCAAACAATCAACCGGTTTGCAGCCGACCGGTCGCGGCTTGATGCGCTGAGCATGTCGGCCCGCAAGCACACGCTGGCAACATTCACCTGGCAGGAAATTGCCGGGCGCGTGGCCGATACCGTCCGGCTGGTCGCAGAGCGCAAACGCGCCGCATCGGCCCGCTAACCAACCGGCCGGCCCTTCCACGTGACCTGACGGCCGGAACGCCAGCGGAAGAACGCGATCCACTGGATGGCAACCAGCGCCGCCACGCCAAGCGGGTGCAGCACGGCACCGAGCAGAGACAGCCGGAACCGGAATGCCATGATGAAACGCATGGCCCACGGCAACAGTGCAGACAGCATTGCCAGCGTCATGACATGACCGGTCGCGCCGGACAGCCAGAGCCAGGCCGCCAGAATGACGGGAATAACGTGACCGCCCAGCAACAGCACGGTCCACACCGGCAAACCTACGGGTGTTGCCATGCCTTCGTGGGCATTCTTCATAAGGCCATTGAAGACCTGCGGGCCGTCTTCATACATCCGCGTTTCAGAAATGCCGGTGATGTCGACCAGGTCGGTGCGGTGGCCGGCAGCCCGGAAGTGGCGCGGCAACATCACACCGTCATGCACCGACTGCTTGATCCGCTCATGCCCGCCGACGTTCCGGTAGGCGTCGAGATCCACGGCGACGAGCTGGCCACAGGCGGTGGCGAACATGGGTGAATTGGTAAACTTCACACCTGGAAACGGCAGATAGCCCAGCAGCACCGTATGGATAAGCGGGATCAGCAGTTTCTCCCAGAAGCTCCCGGTGACCTGGTGAGGAAAGCCCGACAGAAGCTTCAACTCCGGGCAGCGGGCAAATTCCGACGCAATACGCTCCAGTGCATCAGTCTCGAGCGTCACATCGGCATCAAGGAACACTGCCTTGCCGTGGCGCGCCTGAGTGGACAGAAAATGGCAGGCAAAATTCTTGCCGCGCCAGCCTTCGGGCACCGGTGGCGTCGTGACAAGACGCACACGCTCATCGCCAGAGGCAAACTCGCGCACAATGTCAGCCGTGCGGTCGGTTGAGCTGTCGTCAGCCACCACGAGCTCGAAATCGACGCCCTTGCACGCAAGAATGGAGCGCAATACGGGCGTGATGCGCGCCTCCTCGTTGCGCGCCGGCACAAGCACGGAAAGGGCCGGCAGATCAGCTTCTGTCCTGCGGCTCAACGGCCAGTACAACAGCAGGTTTATGACGCCCATGGCGGGTGTGACCATGGCCAATACGAAGATGATCTGAACGAAGAGCTCTGTCATGGTATTCAGGACTTGTCCTTGCCGGAATGAGTTGAGCTGCCGGTATCGCCATGCGCTGCCGAAAAGCTTTCACGCCTGACCAGAGCCTTCAGATAGCGCCAGCCGTCATAGATGAAGTTCACGCCGGTGGTCCCGTCAATCATTGTGACAAAGCGGGCCGGGTCGCGGGACATGGCGGCTTCTGCCAGTTCGTCCTGCGTTCGCGTCAATGCATCTTCGAGGTGTTTTGTCCAACCGTCGGCGTCGAGTTGGTGTTGCGTGGTATCGATCTGTTGACCGAAATGAACGAGCACTTCCGGGCGCGCCTCGTTCCAGAAAACCAGTTCCATTGCGATCGGCTGCATGACGGCACCACAATCGCGCGCGATACGGGCGATGCCTGGCTGGAAACGAACCGGACGGGTCCGCACGTCGGCAAACTCGCCCTGCGGTGTTATCCAGACCGCGTTGCCCGGACGGGCCAGCAGCCCTCTTGAGACCTGAAGGAAACGGGCAGCACCACGCGCAGAGTCCTGCTCGACGCCAAAGATGCCGATCTTCTTCATGAAGGCGTATTTTTCCAGCGCCACTGCATCCATCGGGCCATACGCGATGTGCTGAGAGAAGTAGTGGCGTGACAACACCAGAAACATCAGCGGGTCGTACCAGCTGGAGTGATTGGCATACCCAATCATGGGCCGTGATGCAGGCACCGGCTCAGGTGGCTCGCCCAGAACCCGGAAGGCTGTGAACCGCTTGGCGAACAAGCGCTGACAATACAGGTCGAAGACGCGCGCTACACGTGGCGAATACCGCCCGGCAACCTCGTCTGCTGCCTTGTGATCGCGCGCGCTCAAAGGTTCTGCCTCAACGCCTGCCTCAAACGGCAATGTCCTGGTTCAGCATGTCGCTGGTGATGCGGGCAGATTCGAAAATCACCGGCAGGCCGGAACCGGGGTGAGTACCACCGCCCACGAGGTAGACACGCTCAAGATCCTCGAACCTGTTCTGCGGCCTGAAGCAAAGCATCTGGTTGAGCGTGTGGCTCATGTTGAAGGTGGCGCCCTTGTAGATATGCATGTCGGCTTCCCAGTCGTCCGGCGTGACCATCTTCTCGTAGCGAATGCGGTCGCGGATATCGGGAATGCCCATCAGCGACAGCCGGTCGAGAGTCTTCTCGCGGAATGAAGGGGCTTCCTTGGACCAGTCGATGTTGGGTGTGCGGTGCGGTACCGGCACCAGAATGTACAATGTGGAGTGCCCCTTCGGCGCAAGAGTCTCGTCGGTAATGCAGCCGTTTTGAACATAGAAGGATGGATGCGTGGGCAACACTTTCTTTGTCTGGATCTCGTCGATGTTGCCGTTGAAATCGTCTGACAGCACGATGGTGTGGTGCGGGACGTTGTCGAGCGTACCCTCAAGGCCAAGGTAGAGCATGAAGGTCGAGCACGAAAACTCCTGCTTCTCGATCTTGCGGTCGTTCCACTTCTTGCGCATTTCGTTGGGCACAAGCTTGGGCAGGACATGTGCGAAGTCTGCATTCATGACCAGGCCATCAAGGTCGTAGGTGCCCTTGTTGGTGGTGACGGACTTTGCCTTCTTGCCATCGAAGGCAATCGAGGTCACTTCCTCTTCAAGTCTGAGGTCCACACCCATCTCGACGCACAGCTCGCCCATGCGCTGCATCACGGCTGTGCACCCGCCCACCGGATGCCAGATTCCGTACTCATGCTCGAGGAAGGCCAGGATGGTGAACAGCGACGGACACTTGAACGGCGACATGCCGAGATACTTGGCCTGGAACGAGAATGCCCGGCGCACCCGCGGATCCTTGAAATAGCGTTCAAGGTCGGATTCGAGCGAACGCTGCGGATTGATGTTGGGCAGCGCCTTGAGCACATCAGGGCGCAGGAAGTCAGCCATGCTGGAGAACGGCTTTTCCAGCACCGAACGGAACTTCTCCAGCTTCTTGCGGTTGTCGCGCATATAGCGTTCGAAGTTCTCAGCGTCTGCCGGCGACAGCTTGGCGATCTCAGCCTTCATGGCATCTTCGCCGCTGACCACGTCGAGATGGCCGCCCTGCTCATGCACGACGCGGTACATCGGCTCGACGCGCTTGATCGGCACCTCGCGCCACAGGTCGTAGCCGCAATAGGTGAAAATCTCCGACAGGATGCGGGGATAAAGGAAGAAGGTCGGGCCAATGTCGAAGGTAAAACCTTCAGCCTTGATGGAGCCGGTGCGGCCGCCTACGCGCGATTGCCGCTCGATCAGGGTTACGTCATAACCGCGGCGCTTCAGAATCATCGCAGATGCAAGACCGCCAGGGCCTGCGCCAACAATAACAATGTGCGGAGTGGGAGAAGCCATGTTTTGTTGTTTCTTTAGCTGTTCGAACAGATTGCCAGAGGGAAGCGTTGGTCTGCAGCCACGATCCCGCCCCGTATTGACCGGTTCTTATAATGGTTGATGGCCAATTTAGAACCCCTCGCCCCCTATGACCTTTTGCCGCTTTTGGTTTATCCCCAGCAGCGATGGCCAGACCGGCCTTAACACGAGACGGCGGGTTCCCTTTTAATTACAAAACAGTTAGGTCTTGAGGCATGTCGCGTGGCGGAAAATTCCGCCTTCCAGCCACTCAAGCTGAGCAGAGGACTCCCCGTTCCCATGCCGGTCATCTCGGTATCCCAGCTTCGCAAAGACTATACCGGCAGGACTGCGGTCAACGGCATATCGTTCGACGTCCACAAGGGCGAGACGTTTGCGCTGCTTGGGCCAAACGGGGCCGGCAAGACCACAACAATCGAAATCCTCGAAGGCTACCGCAAGGCAGACAGCGGAACGGTGCGGGTTCTGGGGCTTGATCCACAAAGCGATCGCATGGCGCTCAAGCTGCGCACCGGACTGGTGCTGCAGACCACGGCGCTGGAGCCGGAACTCACCGTGGCCGAGACCGCAACCGCCTTCCGGCGCCTTTATCCTGACCCGAGAGACGCCGACGACGTACTCGAATCCGTCAACCTGGGCCACATGAAGCAAACGCGCGTTGGCGCGCTGTCGGGCGGACAGAAGCGGCGACTTGAGATTGCGCTCGGCATCATCGGCAAACCCGAATTGCTCTTTCTCGACGAACCGACCACCGGCCTGGATCCGGAAGCGAGGCGCAAGATCTGGGCCCTGATCCGCAGGCTCAACCAGTCGGGTTGCACCATACTGCTGTCGTCGCACTACATGGACGAGGTGCAGGCACTGGCAGACCGGATGATCATCCTTGTCGACGGCCACATTGCTGCCGAAGGCCGTCCGGACGAGTTGCAGACACTTCACGCCACTCACGCCGTCATCCGTTTCGACACGCAAGGGCGCCAGCTGCCCAGCTTGCCGGACGAGCTCAAACAGGCAATCAGCATCGAGCATGGCGTGGCAACGATGACCGCCTCAGATCCGGCACCCTTGCTGCATGAGCTGACTGGATGGGCGTTGCAAACCGGCGTTGACCTGTCATCGCTGACCGTCAGCCGGCAAAGCCTTGAAGAAATCTACCTCAAGCTGGCCAGCCGCACATCAACCGCAGCTCGGGAGGCAGCAGAATGATGCTGTTCGAGGAAGCCGCGCATCAGTTGAAGCTGTTTGCCCGCCGGCCCGTTGCGATGTTCTTCGTCGTCGTCATGCCGCTGATCCTGCTTTTGGTGCTGACGCAGCTGTTCGGCAATGAGCGCATTGAAGGGCTCGGGCTGAACACCGCCCAGTTCTATACGCCTGCGCTAGCGGTGTTTGGGGTCGTCATGGCCTGCTATACCTACCTGGCCGTATCCACCGCCACGGCGCGCGACCTTGGCATTCTGAAGCGGGTTCGCGGCACACCAATGCCGCCCTGGATCTACATTTGTGCGCGCATCCTGGCTGTATCGGTTATCGCCTTTGCTTCGCTGGTTCTGGTGATTGCCACAGGTGCGCTTGTATTCGGCGTAGAGATTATCTGGGACCGGGTTCCGGCAGCGCTGCTTGTTGCCGTTGTCGGGGCGCTGTGCTTTGCCGCGCTCGGCATGATGATCACCGCGCTGTTCCGGTCTGCCGAAACGGTGCAGGCCGCGGCCAGCGCAACCATCATGCCGCTTGCCTTCATCTCCGACATCTTCGTCCGGCCGAACTCCGAGTCGTCCGAATGGATTCCAGTGATCGGTAACCTGTTCCCATTGCGGCATTTCTCGCTGGCCTTCCAGCATGCCTTTGACCATGCCTACGAGGGTAGCGGATTTGCCCTGCCCGACGCCGAAGGCATCGTCTACTCGGTCTTGCCACATCTTGGCGTGATGGCAGCATGGGGCATTGTTGCTGCGCTGGTTGCAGCGCGCTATTTCAACTGGGAAGCGCGCGCGGAATAATCCGGATTTGTGATTCCTCAAGACCCGGCCAGAAAGCGCAATGACCGGACCAGACGCACAAAACGATCCTGTTATCTGCACAGACGGCCGCCAGTCCGAAACTGCAGCTGCCATTCAGCGCGGCGTCGGGCGGATGTTGCGCGGCGCAGGATTTGCCTGCGTGCCTGAGCTGTCTCTCGCAAACGGACGCCGTGCCGACCTGCTGGCGCTTGGCAAAAAGGGCGAAATCTGGATCGTCGAGATCAAGTCTTCGCCGGCAGACTATCTCTCCGACAGCAAGTGGCGCGACTACATGGACTTCTGCGACAGGTTCTACTTTGCCATTCCGCCTGACATGGACCCAGCCCTCATAGACAATCAGGCGGGGCTCATAATTGCAGACGCCTGGGGTGCAGAGATTGTGCGGGAAGCCAATGAAGAGAAGCTCGCCAGCGCGCGTCGCAAGGCAGTTACGCTTCTCCTTGCTCGTGCGGCGGCCATGCGGCTGCAGTCGGCAGCCGACCCGAACGCAGACAACCTGCTTTGATCACAAAGGCCGGCCCTCAGCGCGGGGCGCGCTTGGCAAGAATGCGCTGCAAGGTACGCCGGTGCATGTTGAGCCGCCGTGCCGTCTCCGACACATTGCGGTTGCACAGTTCATAGACCCGCTGAATGTGCTCCCAACGAACCCGGTCAGCTGACATCGGATTTTCCGGCAAGGCGGCACGGGCGTCGGCATCTGCCATGAGGGCGCCGTACACGGCATCGGCGTCTGCCGGCTTGGCGAGGTAGTCGGCTGCACCAATCTTGACCGCGGACACGGCGGTGGCGATGTTGCCATAACCGGTCAGCACCACAGCGCGGGCATCAGGCCGAACCGCATGAATGGCTTCAACAACATCCAGCCCATTGCCATCTTCAAGACGCAGGTCCACCACCGCATAGGCAGGTGGCTGCTTCTTCACCTCGCCGAGTGCTTCGCTCACGCTCTGGCACATACGCACCTCGAAACCGCGGCTTTCCATGGCGCGGCCAAGGCGCTGCAGAAACGGGCGGTCATCGTCGACCAGAAGGAGTGACTTGTCGCCTTCAGGCAAAGTGTCAGTCATCAGTTTTATCCGGTGCCGTTCAAACTTCGGTTGATTGTCAGACAGTATACACAGCTGTTGCTGCACTTAATGTGGGCCAGTCTTCACAAAATCACAACCCGCCAAGCGGAACCTCTGCAGCTTCGATCGCATCGCGCGGCCAGACGATGCGAACGACGGCCCCGGTTTCGGGGCTTGCCCGATTGGCAAGATTGACCTGGGCGCCGGAGCGCTCAAGCAACGTTTTCGCGATGAAGAAGCCCAGACCCATCCCGCCGCTGCCGTCGCGCCGGCTCGTATCCGGGCCGGAATACCTGCTGCGGCTGGTGACAAACGGATCGCCAAGGCGCTCCATGACCGCTGGAGAAAAACCTGGTCCGTCATCGCTGATGGTCAGGCTGAGCTGTTCCTGTGACCACGAAATGCGCACTGTCACACGTGTCTGGGCGAAATCGACCGCGTTCTCCATGAGATTGACGATCGCATACTTGATGGCCGTGTTGCGCTGCAGAACCGGTTCCGGCAGCAACTGGCCTTGCCGGTCGGTCTTGGGCTCGACATCGAACAGGATCGCCACATCCGAGCCGCTCAGCGGTTCAGCGACCTCCTCGGCCAATACGGTCATGCGGACCGTCTGCATCATTGCATCAGACTGACTGTCCCGGCGGGTCAACCGCGACAGGATTTCCCGGCAACGCTGCGACTGGGACACCAGCAAGTCCAGGTCGTCGGCCTGCGGTCCATCCAGGTTCAGTTCCCGTTTCAGCTCCTTGGCAACCAGCGAAATGGTAGCGAGCGGTGTGCCGAGCTCATGCGCGGCGGCAGCGGCCAGACCATCAAGTGCCGACAGCTGCTGCTCATGCGCCAGCGCCACCTCGGTGGCGGCCAGCGCATTTGCCATGTCACGGGCTTCGCTGGCGACCGAATTGACATACAGTGCGGAAAACAGGGTTCCACAGACCAGTGCGGTCCAGATGCCGAACTTGTACAGATCGGGCAGGACCAGTGGCTCACCTGCAAACCAGGGCAGCGGCAGGTGATAATAGGCCAGCACGGTGCTGAGGATGATGGCGAGACCCGCCAGCAGCAAGGTCCGGCTGATCGGCATGGTGGCTGCCGACACGGTGACGGGCACGATGAACAAAAAGGCGAACGGGTTCGCCAGCCCGCCAGTCATGTACAGCAGGATAGCCAGTTGCAGGATATCATAGGCCAGCAAAAGTGCTGCATAACGCTCATGAAGCCGCGCCGTTACGTGCCAGCCCAGCGACAATGCAATGTTCACCCACGCCGACAGGGCTATGAACGTCAGGCAAATGCCAAGCGGCAGGTCAAACCCAAGCCACAGATACACGAACAGAACGGCAATCAATTGGCCGGTTACGGCAAGCCAGCGCAGGCGGACAGACGTACGCAGCCGCAAGCCTTCATGAGACAAGAAGCCGTGCCCGTCCTGCGCTGCCACAGCGCCGGACCCGGCTGATGTCGGAGAGAGCTTTTCTGTCGTTGCATCCACCATTGGCGGGCGGCTTTCCAGCTGTTTGCGATATGAAGTGTTGCGCAGAAGGTAATCCAGTGCAGCACACCAGTACAAGCGGCGGCATGTCTGCGTGATGGCTGGCTTGCGACGGGCTGTCGCTTTGCGCAGTCCCTGCGTGTCACCATATGACTGTCGTCATGAACAGGTCATCGCTTATCCTTGCCGTTTGCGCCCTTGCCGTGGCACTCGGCGCGCTGGCAACATCGTTGCTGTATTCGCCATCGGTGCGCATGGGCGAGGTCGTCAGTTCCGGCAACGCACTCGTTGGCGGCGCGTTTGAAGCCACCGACCACACCGGAAAACGCGTGACCCATGAGGACTTCGCCGGCAAGTATGCGCTCTATTATTTCGGCTACACCTACTGTCCGGACGTCTGTCCGGCGGAACTGCAGGTCATATCAGCTGCCCTGAACGAGGTTCCGGGTGCAGCCGAGAACGTTCAGGTGATCTTTGTCAGCATCGATCCGGCACGCGATACGCCCGAAATCATGAAGGACTACGTGGCCAATTTCTGGCCCGGCACTGTGGGTCTCACCGGTTCGGAAGAAGACATTCGCAATGTCGCCGGCAAGTTCCGCGTCTACTACAACAAGGTCGCACAGGACGGTGACACCAGCGGCGACGACTACCTCATGGACCACAGCTCGTTTGTCTACCTGATGGGGCCGGACGGAAAGTTCATCCGGCATTTCCCTTATGGCACCTCTGCTGACGAGATGGCCAAGGCCCTGAAATCCGAGATTAAAACCTAGGCTCTGTCCATTTTTGCACAAATTTTGTGCGGTCAGGGCGTTGCTTTGGGCAATTGCTCTTGCATGGGCTTTTTGCTATGTTGCACTGCAACATGATCTGCCCTAGGTTGCAGGTCAACAGATCAGTTTCAGAAACGACGGGACCGCCATGCTGTACATGATTTATGAAATGAACCACGCTGCCGTGGCGCCGTGGCGGATGGCAGCAAACTACGGTCACGCCTTCTGGACATCGGACGCAAACCCGCTGGCCAGCACCGAGTTTGGCCGCTCCATGGCGGCCTCACTGGAAATGTTCGAGCGCCTGACGCGGCGCTATGGCAAGCCGGAGTTTGGCATCCATTCTGTTCCGGTGGACGGCGAAGACGTTGCCGTACATCAGAAGACCGTGTTCGAGAAGCCGTTCTGCAAGCTGGTCAAATTTGAAAAGCAGATGAAGCGCAACGGCAAGGCGGCTCATCACCGCAAGATCCTGATCGTGGCGCCGATGTCCGGTCACTATGCAACGCTGTTGCGTGGCACGGTCGAGGCGATGCTGCCTCATGGTGATGTCTACATCACTGATTGGGTCGATGCCCGCGATGTGCCGCTGTCACTGGGTACATTCGACCTTGATGATTATATCGACTACATCATCGACATGGTCCACCACATGGGTGACGACGTTCACGTGATGGCGGTGTGCCAGCCGACGGTGCCCGTTCTGGCGGCTGTGTCCCTGATGCACCAGCGCAAGGACAAGCTTGCCCCGGCCTCGATGATCCTGATGGGTGGCCCTATCGATACGCGCCGCAATCCGACTGCGGTCAACGAACTGGCAACGCAGCGCGGAACCGACTGGTTCAAGCGCAACGTGATCGTGCGTGTGCCGGCTCCGAATGCCGGTTTCATGCGCCGGGTCTACCCCGGCTTCATGCAGCTGACCGGGTTCATGACCATGAACCTCGACCGCCACATGGACGCCCATCGCGAGCTATTCTGGCACATGGTCGAAGGCGATGGCGACTCGGCAGAGAAGCACCAGGAGTTCTATGACGAGTATCTTTCGGTCATGGACCTGACCGCCGAGTTCTACCTGCAGACCATCGACAAGGTGTTCGTCAAGCAGGCCCTGCCGAAGGGCGAGTTTACCTATCGCGATACGCTGATTGACCCATCGGCCATAACCAGCACGGCGCTGATGACGGTCGAAGGCGAGAAGGACGACATTTCCGGTATCGGCCAGTCTGAAGCCGCGCACGAACTGTGCACCAACATCCCGCAGGAGATGCGCGCTCATCACCTGCAGGAGAAGGTTGGTCATTATGGCGTCTTCAACGGATCCCGCTTCCGCGCCCACGTGGTTCCGCGCATCGTCGAGTTCATGTCACGCCAGTATGACACCAAGGCGAACTGATTGATCGGTTCCGGCAAATCGTGACACACTCGGCTTGCACGGTGATCGAATCACCGTGATGCAGCCGACCCATGTGAACACCCATGCCACTGACCCAGCTCAAGCGCCTGATCAGTTCGCCCGGCCATGATGACGAGGCACCCGACACAATGGTGCTCGATGGTCGCAGTGTACCTGTACGATACCGGCGCAATGCCCGGGCCCGGCGGATCATCATGCGCATGGACAAGCAGGCCCAGGGCATTGTCCTCACTGTTCCGGAAGGCACCAGCTTTACCCGCGCGCTGGAGTTTGCGCATTCCCAGTCGGGCTGGATCTGGCAGCGGCTCGAGCCCGAATTGCCGGGCGGAACGGCTGACCTGCATGGCATCGCCATCACCATTCGCGGTGTCGAGCACCTGATCGAGGTGAGTGAGCAAAGCCGCGGTGTGCCGGTGCACATTCAGGACCTGCCAGCACCCACCCTGAAGGTGCGTGGGGCGCGTGAACACATGCCACGTCGCATCATCGACTTCATGAAGCGCGAGGCGCGTACCGACCTGGAGCGTGCGTCCAATTCATATGCGATGGCCATGGGCACCAGCTACAAGACGCTAACCGTGCGCGACACCACAAGCCGCTGGGGATCGTGTTCAAGCACCGGCACGTTGTCCTACTCGTGGCGGCTGATCATGGCGCCACCAAGAGTGCTCGACTATGTCGCCGCACATGAGGTTGCACATCTTCTGGAGATGAACCACGGCCCTGATTTCTGGGCACTGGTCTATGACAACTGCCCGCATACGGACTGGGCGAGGCGATGGTTGCGCAAAAACGGTCAGACCCTGCACAAGCTGCCGATCTGACCGGAAAACAGCTAGCGCGTTTGCAACATCTGCTCGCGTTGACGCTGTGAGAAGCTCTTTGCAGGCCGCTGCTGCTGGCGGGGCTGCGGCTCCACGACAACCGGCTCAGGGTCACGGCTGCCGAAAATGTTGCGCAGGCTGTCGACAAACCCGCCGCCATCGTTGCGCTGTTCTTCCGGTGTCGGGGCATAGGCAATTGCCGGTTCGTCCGGTTCGAAATACCCCGGCAGCGGCACGGCATCGCGGTTGGCGTGGGCCGGACGCATGACGGCAGCAAATATCCTCGCCGGCATCGAGCCGCCGGTGACATTGTTTGTCGGGCTGTTGTTGTCATTGCCAACCCACACGCCCGTTACGAGGTGCGAAGTGTAGCCAATGAACCAGGCATCGCGGTAATCCTGCGACGTACCGGTCTTGCCAGCCGTCTCGTGGCCTTCAATTGCGGCAGCACGGCCGGTTCCATCCTCGACCACCTGGCGCATCATGTAGTTCATCGCACCCAGGGACTCGAAGGATATGACCTGGCCCGGACCACCGCCGGAGCGTTCATAAAGTACCTTGCCTTCACGCGTGGTGATACGGGTTATGACGTGCGGCAGCACCCCGCTGCCACCATTGGCAAACGGAACGTAGGCCGAAGTCATCTCAAGCAGGCTGACTTCTGACGTGCCGAGCGCAATCGAGGCGTTATTGACCAGCGGCGACGCGATGCCGAGCCGGCGCGCTGTCGCTGCAACGTTCTCAGGACCGACCTCCATGGCAACCTTGGCGGCCACCGTATTGATGGACTTCGCCAGTGCCGTGGTCAGCTTGACCGGACCAAGGTGTTTCTTCTTGTAATTGTCGGGTGACCAGTCGCCATAGGTCACCGGCTCATCGATCTTGACCGTGTTCGGGGTCATGCCGGCATCGATTGCAGCGAGATAAACAAATGGCTTGAACGACGATCCGGGCTGGCGCTTTGCCTTCACCGCACGATTGAACTGACTCTTGATGTAGGACCGTCCGCCAATCATGGCGCGCACGGCACCAGTCGTATCCATCACGACCATTGCAGCCTGCTCAGTCTTGAGCTTCTTGCCGTTCTTCGACAATTCGGCGCGCAATGCCTTTTCCGAGTTGGCCTGCAATTCGGGATCAATGGTGGTTTCCACCACCACGGAATCTTTCAGTTCGCCGATCAGGTCGGGCAATGTTTCATTGACCCAGTTGACCACATAGCGCTTGGCAGGAACGTAGGTTGAGCCTGGCGCGCGCGCCTGCACGCCGCGGGTGGCATCGGCTTCGGCCTGGGTGATGAAGCCGGCCTTGACCATATCATTGAGCACTTCGCGAGCGCGTTCATTCGCTCTCGTGGTTGAGGCAATCGGGTTGTAGCGGCTGGGCGCCTTCAGGACAGCCGCCAGCACTGCTGCCTCTGCGAGGTTTACATCACGCGCCGATTTGCTGAAGAACCTTTGCGCTGCCTTATCGATGCCCGTTGCACCAGCACCAAAATAGACCCGGTTGACGTAGAGCTGCAGGATCTCGTCCTTGGAGTACTTGCTTTCCAGCCAGATCGCGAGGACCGCTTCCTGCATCTTGCGTTCCAGCGTGCGTTCCGGCTTGAGAAACAGGTTCTTGGCAAGCTGCTGGGTGATGGTCGAGCCGCCCTGGACGGTGGCCCCTGCACGCCAGTTGGCATAAAGCGCACGGGCAATGCCAATCGGGTCAACGCCGAAATGCGAATAGAACCGGCGGTCTTCAATGGCAATGATGGCCTGTGGCACATACGGCGGAAGCTCGTCGATACGCACCGCATCGCCAAAGAACGCACCGCGTTCGGCAAGTACCGATCCGTCGGCGGCCAGCAACATGATGCCGGGTTCGCGCTCAGGGATGTTGAACAGGCCTTGCTTGTCGAGATTGACGAAAAGATAGCCGGTGGTGGCAAACACCGCGATCATGGCCCACAAGCCCAGCATCATGCCCCATGACATGACCCTGAAAATCAGCGGTTTGCGGCGGCGGGCTTTCTTGCCGGGCTTGCCGGCGTCTGCCTTGCGCCGAGGCCCCGGACCGGAAAACACCGGCTCGCGCCGCTGGGGCAGTTTCTTGCTTTTACCGAACCCGAACACCTGGAGCACACTTCCTTGTGGGTCTTTTGGGTTTTCCTGCCAGCCCTGGCTGCTGCAGCATACCGGGCGCAACCTAACGGTTGCACGTTAACCGGCTGTTAACGCTAACAATCCGGGTAACCACAGCCATCACCTGACCACCCTTTGCCATGAAGTGGGCCTTAAACGTGTCACTACAATGGCAAGCCCTTGTCACCCGGCGGCGGCGTCAGACGTCGAGGTTGGCCACCGAAAGCGCATTATCCTGAATGAATTCGCGCCTTGGCTCCACAACGTCACCCATCAGCTGGGTAAACAGCGTGTCGGCTTCATCAGATTCAGAGACCTTGACCTGAAGCAGTGAACGCACGTTCCTGTCCAGCGTGGTTTCCCAAAGCTGCTCCGGGTTCATTTCGCCCAGCCCCTTGTAGCGTTGCATCGAAATGCCCTTGCGGCCCTGCGCAAAGATGGCGTTGATCAGATCCATCGGCGAGTAGATCGGGATCTCGGTTTCCTTGCGGCGCAACCTGGCAGGCTTCGCATAGGTTTCCTGCAGGTGGCCGGCAAGCCGGTCCAGCCGCATCGCTTCTGCCGAGCCGATCACCCTTGCATCAAGCACATGGGCTTCCTTCACGCCGCGCAGTTCGCGGGTGAAGGTCAGTCCGCCATCAGCATCTGCCACGCCTTCCCAACCGCGTTCGGTTTCCTCGGAAATGGTGTCTAGACGCCGGGCAATATAGGCCGCTGCCTCTGTTGCGTTTTCCGGGTTGCCCATCACCTCCGGATTGAAGGCGCCGGCAATGGCTGCCTGCTCGACGATATTGCGGGCATAGCGCGAGTGCATGCCATCCAGCGCAGAGCGGACCTGCAACGCCTTGTCGATGATGTCGCGCAGGTCACCGCCCGCGCGCTCTTCACCATCGGCCAGCACCAGCACGGTGTCTTCCATGCCCTGGTTGATCAGGAACTCCTCGAGCGCTGCATCATCCTTGAGGTACTGCTCGGACTGACCGCGCTTGACCTTGTAAAGCGGGGGCTGGGCAATATAGAGGTGACCGCGCTCGATGATCTCGGGCATCTGGCGGTAGAAGAAGGTCAGCAGCAGGGTGCGGATGTGGGCGCCATCCACGTCAGCATCGGTCATGATGATGATCTTGTGGTAGCGCAGTTTGTCCGGGTTGAAGTCGTCCCGGCCGATACCGGTTCCAAGCGCGGTGATGAGCGTGCCGATTTCCTGGCTCGACAGCATCTTGTCGAAACGTGCGCGCTCAACATTGAGAATCTTGCCGCGCAACGGAAGCACCGCCTGGTTCTCGCGGTTGCGCGCCTGCTTGGCCGATCCACCTGCAGAATCACCCTCGACGATGAACAGTTCCGACTTGGCCGGATCCCGCTCCTGGCAGTCTGCCAGCTTGCCGGGCAGCGACGCCACGTCCAGCGCACCCTTGCGCCGGGTCAGTTCGCGCGCCTTGCGAGCGGCTTCACGTGCTGCAGCAGCCTCGGCCACCTTGGTCACGATGCTGCGGGCTTCTGCGGGGTGTTCCTCGAACCAGGTGGACAATCCCTCGCCGACCGCGCTTTCCACGATAGGACGGACTTCCGACGACACCAGCTTGTCCTTGGTCTGGGACGAGAACTTCGGATCCGGGACCTTGACAGAGAGCACGCAGGTCAGCCCTTCGCGGGCATCATCGCCAGACAGCGAGACCTTCTCCTTCTTCGCGATACCACTTTCATTTGCGTAGTTGTTGATGATGCGGGTCAGTGCCCCGCGGAACCCGGCCAGGTGTGTGCCGCCATCACGCTGCGGGATGTTGTTGGTAAAGCACAGCACGTTCTCATGGTAGCTGTCGTTCCACCACAGGGCACATTCCACGGTGACGCCGTCTTTTTCAGTTGTGATGGAAATGGGCTCTGGCAGCATCGGCTGCTTGGCCCGGTCGAGATATTGCACGAAGGCCGAAATGCCACCTTCATAATGCAGGTCAACGGACTTGGGCTCGACGCCGCGGTCGTCTGCAACGGTGATGAACACGCCGGAATTGAGGAATGCCAGTTCACGCAGACGGTGTTCGATGGTGTTGTAATCGAACTCGGTCTTCGAGAATGTCTGCGGGCTCGGCAGGAAGGTGATTTCCGTTCCCTTCTTGTCGCCCTGCTCGCCCACCGGCTCCAGCGGGCCATCGGCAACGCCGTGGGTGAAGCTCATGTGCCAGTGCTTGCCGCCGCGCCAGATATCCAGCTTCAGCCAGGTTGACAGAGCATTCACCACCGATACGCCCACGCCATGCAAGCCGCCAGACACCTTGTAGGAGTTCTGGTCGAATTTGCCGCCTGCATGCAGCTGGGTCATGATGACTTCAGCAGCCGATACGCCTTCTTCCGAATGCATGTCGGTCGGGATGCCGCGGCCATTGTCTGACACTGAACAGGAGCCATCGGCGTTCAGGCGAACCACAACGCGGTCGCAGTGGCCAGCAAGCGCTTCGTCAATGGCATTGTCGACAACCTCATAGATCATGTGGTGCAGGCCAGAGCCGTCATCGGTGTCGCCGATGTACATGCCCGGGCGCTTGCGCACAGCATCCAGACCTTTCAGCACCTTGATGCTGTCGGCGCCGTATTCTTCCGGGCTGGGCTTGTTGTCGTCTTCGCTCATGCGGTTTTCCGTTCTGCTTCAGCGCGGCTGATCTGTCCGTCGCTGACCCTGTAAATCTCGATGCAGCCTGAAGCTGCTGAAAACAAATCTTCGTCGGTTCCCGTCATCCAGGTTTGCGAGCCAAGCTCCATCAGCTCGCTCATCAGACCGGACCGGCGAACCTCGTCCAGGTGGGCGGCCACCTCATCCAGCAGCAGCACCGGCGCTGCCCCGTCAAACGTCTCGCGGACCGCTCTTGCCTGCGCCAGAACCAGCCCCAGCAGCAAGGCCTTCTGCTCTCCCGTTGAGCATAGCCTTGCCTCCATCTGGCGTGGTCCGTGGACCACTGAAAGGTCGGCGCGATGGGCGCCACGAAGGGTTCTGCCAGCGGCTCTGTCCAGCCCGCGCGAATCAGCCAGTAGTGTACGATATTCGTCCTCAATCTGCACGGCTGGACGGTCAATTAATTGCTGTTCAAGTTCACCGTCCACCTTGATCTCAGCCCAGGGGAAAGTGCCACTGCCGGCGTGTGCGCGGGCCTGCTCAATGAAGCCCGCAACGATGGCAATGGCGTCATTGCGCGCCGCCGCTACGGCCACGGCTGCCTCGGCCAGACTGGCCTCGACGCTATCCAGCCAGCGGGCCTCCAACCGGTCTTCCGACAGCAACCGGTTGCGCTCGCGCAGCAGCCGCTCCAAGGCGTTCACGCGGGTGCCGTGCGACACATCAAACACCGCCGTCAGACGGTCGAGATAGCGCCGCCGGTCAGAGGCGGGGCCTGCGAACAGCCGATCCATGGCCGGGGTCAGCCACAACATGCGCACATGCCCGGCAAGGGCGCCTGCGCTGCGCTGGACCTCTCCGTCAATGCGCACCTCTCGTGAAGCGGCGGCAGCGCCATTGTCCGATCCGTCAGTTGCTCGTGATCGCCACGCGGTGCCGAGCCGGGTCTCGAGACCGTCATTCTCCACAACCGCAGACACCGCCCAGCCACCGGGTTGGCCTGCCTGGGCCAAGTCTTCAAACGGTGCACCACGCAAGCCCCGGCCAGGCATCAGCATGGAAATGGCTTCAAGGATGTTGGTCTTGCCCGCACCGTTGTGACCGGCCAGCGCAATCAGGCTGCCACCGGGCGCAAGACGGGTCGAGCCGTGGTTGCGGAACCCGGTCAGCATCAGGCTGGTCAGTCTGAGTTTGGGCATCGGGGCCAAACGGTCAAGCTCCTCGCGAGGCAGGCGGCCGGAGCCTGAGCCTGCCGTCAGACGCGCATCGGCATCAGCACGTACAAAACGCGCTCGTCGGTGGCATCCTTCAATATGGTGGGCGAGCCTGAATCTGACAACATGAAGGTAATGCTGTCGCCCTTGAACTGGCTGGCGATGTCGAGCAGGTAGCGCGAATTGAAACCGACATCGATCGGGTCAGCCGAATAGCTGGCCGCAATCTCTTCTTCCGCCGAGCCCGAATCCGGGTTGTTGACAGTCAGCGTCAGCCGGTCAGACGCGATGTTGAGCTTTACTGCCCGGCCCTTCTCGCTGGAGATTGTCGAAACGCGGTCAACGGCCTGGGCGAACAGACGGGTATCGACGTCCATCTGCTTGTCGTTGTTGGCCGGGATGACCCGCTCATAATCGGGGAAGGTGCCATCGATCAGCTTTGAGGTCAGCACCATCTGGTCAATCTCGAAGCGGATCTTCGAGGCCGACAGCGACACCGCCACTTCGCCATCCTCGTCCTCGATCAGCTTGGCCAGTTCGAGCACCGTCTTGCGCGGCACGATAACGCCGGGCATGCCGGCAGCGCCCTCAGGGGCCGGCAGCTCGACGCGGGCAAGCCGGTGGCCGTCAGTGGCGACGGCGCGCATGGCACCGGAGTCGAGGGCATGAATGTAGATGCCGTTCAGATAGTACCTGGTCTCTTCGGTCGAAATGGCAAACCGGGTCTTGTCGATCATCTGCTTGAGGTCGGCAGCTGCGATGGTGAACGAATGGGTCGCCTCACCGCTGGCGAGATCGGGAAAGTCCTGCGGCGGCAGCGCCTGCAGCGAAAACCGCGACCGCCCGGCAATGACCGCCAGCCGGCCCTCGTCCGGGCCCTGCTCCAGTTGCAGCTGCGCACCATCGGGCAGTTTGCGCACGATGTCGTACAGCATGTGTGCCGGCACCGTGGTCGAGCCAGGCTGGCCGATATCAGCAGATGTCTGCTCGACGATCTCGATGTCCAGGTCGGTGGCCGTCAGCTTCAGCGCGCCATCGCTGGCTTGCAGCAGCACGTTCGACAGGATCGGAATGGTGTTGCGCCGCTCGACCACGGACTGCACATGGTTGAGTGACTTCAAGAACGTGCCGCGTTCGATGGTAACCCGCATCTGACTTCAACATCCCTGGTATTGTGACTGTCCGGAAGGGCCTGCCTGCCAAGACGACGGCAGCTGGTGTGCGTTTGCCCCCTCCAGGCAAAACGGACACAGACTTAAGCCGTTTGCGCCCATTTACGCAAGTCTTGCCGCCATTGACCGCGCTGATGTGGAAAACCGGCCAGCGGGCAACCGCAAGCCGGTCTTTGTCGCTTTTCGGGCGCGTGCGCTCAGCCCTGTTCGATCAGACGGGACAGCAGGCTGATTTCACGGGCCAGCTTCTCATCGCCCTGCATGAGTTCCTCAATCTTGCGGACAGCATGCAGCACGGTGGAGTGATCACGATTGCCGAACCGGCGGCCGATCTCGGGCAGAGAGCGCGACGTCAGCTTCTTGGCCAGGTACATGCCGATTTGACGCGGCCGCACGATGGCGCGGGCCCGGCGCGGGCTGAGCAGGTCCGCGCGGGTGACGTTGTAGTGACGGCCCACAATGCGCAGGATGTCCTCTACCCGGATCCGCACCAGCTCGTTGGCCTGGGACAGATCGCGCAGGGCAAAGGCGGCCATGTCCACCGTCATCGGCTGCCGGGTCAGGTGCTGGCTGGCAATGATGCGGTTGAGCGCGCCTTCCAGCTCACGCCCACCCCCGGTGATGCGGTTGGCAACAAATTCCAGCACTTCCTCGGCCACGATCAGGCTTGGGTCCTTGCGCTGCACAGCAGCCAGCTTGGTCTGCAGGATGTTGCGGCGAAGATCGAGATCAGGCGCCTCAATGTCTACAACCAGACCGCCAGCCAGTCGCGAGCGCATGCGCTGGTCGATACTTTCCAGCTGCGGCGGCGGCACGTCTGCCGCAATAACCACCTGCCGCTTGGCGTCTACCAGCGAATTGAAAGTGTGGTTGAACTCCTGCTGCATGGTCTTGCCCTGCAGGAACTGCAGGTCATCGATCAGCAGCACGTCGATAGACTGGAAATAGTCCTTGAATGACAACGTGTCCCTGACCTTGAGGGCGGCCATGAAGTGGTACATGAAGCGCTCTGCAGTGATGTAGAGCACCTTGCGGTCCGGGTTGAGATCGCGAATGCGCCACGCAATGGCATTGATAAGATGGGTCTTGCCAAGGCCCGCAGACGAATGGATGAACAACGGATTGAAGCTGACCGGCGTACCGGGACGAGCTTCCGCGACACGCATCGCAGCAGCATGGGCAAGCGCGTTTGACTGGCCCTGTACGAAAGTCTCGAAGGTCAGGTTATGATCCAGCTGCGAGCCGCGATCGCGCTCGGGCAGGCTGGTCCGGACAGGCTTCGCAACAGGCTCAATGGGCTGCTGCTGCCCATCTTCCAGGCCGGCAACCGGCGTTACCGCCTGGGCAACCGTCGGCAATCCGCGGGTGCGCACCTGAATTTCCACCAGGGTGATGTCCTTGTACTCTGCTGCGCAGCAAGCAGTCAGCTGGTCCACATAGTGAGACTTGATCCATGAGCGCAGGAACCGGGTTGGCACCGATACGTTCAAGACACCGTCGGCCAGGCTTTCCGGCTCCATGCGGGCAAACCAGCTTGAATAGAGGTCTTCACCCAGTTCCGCCCGCAGACGCGTAGCAACCCGTGTCCACTTGCTGCCCAATGTCGAGCGCTCACCACCACTGTCTGGCATGCCTGAACCATTCCCCCTGTTGTGCTGTCCTTCGTGCCGCTTCGATGGTTCGTCATCATGTCGTTTTGAATGTGCCATCACTCCCTCAAGCGGTTTCAAAATTTCAGACTCTGTTTTCTCGCCGATGACAGCAGAAATTCGCGCAAGACAAAGGGCTTGCGGACTTCACAAAAGTCCGCAGCAAACCTTGATCTACCGACGAAATGCCGCCGCCTGTGACTGACCATGACCGGCCAGTCGCCCCGTTAAACTCTACCTACTCACAAGCCGAGTTGCCCCGTCCGGATCCCCCCGCCAAAGGTTGATCCGATTCTTTTTTGAACTTTGTTATTGACCCGCCGCAGGTGTCGCGGCCAGTGACAAGACACTACAATCTGGCCTTTGAGCGATGCAAGTGATCATGAGTCGAACTGCCTCGCGCAGGGCGTGAATCCGGGCCCGGCAAACTGCTGCCATTTCTACTCAACACCCCGGCAAGCAGTTGAGTCTGATAGGCAATTTTTAACCGTCCCTGCTTTTCGAAAGCAGCGGAAAACTGCCAAAAAAAAATTTGCAAACCACCGCAAATCAGTGTTCCGAATCCCGGATTTTCCACTCAGCCAGAGATTGCAAGTTGT
Organism: Anderseniella sp.; assembly: GCA_033722845.1. Lineage (GTDB taxonomy): Bacteria > Pseudomonadota > Alphaproteobacteria > Rhizobiales > Aestuariivirgaceae > Anderseniella. The sequence continues at coordinate 24,542 of JAWVYF010000001.1, forward strand.
AAAATATTGATTTTATTTGTCTATTTTTGTCAGCTGCAGCTTTCGAACATTTCTTGAACATGGGTGCCGGCGCATTGCTGCAGACCGGTGCGCCAAACAAAAAGGGCCGCCTGAGCGACCCTTCGAAATTCTGCTGCAATGTTAGAAGCTTGCGCTAGGTCAAGCTGACAGTGCCTTGATGCGCTTGGCCAGCCGGGAGACTTTCCGCGACGCCGTATTCTTGTGCAGGATGCCCTTCTGGGCACCGCGCATCACTTCCGGCTGTGCTGCCTTGAGCGCTTCGGCGGCCGCTGCCTGGTCACCGCTGGCGATGGCTTCCTCGACCTTGCGAATGAAGCTGCGCACGCGGGAGCGGCGGTTGGTGTTGATGACGGTGCGGCGAGCGCTGCGCCGGACGGCTTTCTTTGCCGAACGAGTATTGGCCATGTCTTCTCTTTTCCTGATCACGCGGAGCGCCGCATATGCGGTCAGGCCCCTCGAAAAACCTGTAGGATCTCTGCGACAGGATGCTGCCAGACGGCAATAGCCCGGCGCGCCCCAGAACAGAAGATGTCCTGAATTGGCGGCTTCATACCGCAACTGTCTGGTGGCGTCAACAAACTCCTCCCGCTTGCAGGGCGGGCCGGATTGCCACAGTGCACCGTTCGGTCAGGAATTGGAGAACTTCGGCTTACGCTTTTCGGCAAAGGCCGACATGCCTTCCTTCTGGTCGTTGGTGGCAAACATGGCATGAAACAGGCGGCGTTCGAAGCGTACGCCCTCTGCAAGCGTTGTCTCGTAGGAGCGGTTGACCGATTCCTTGGTCATCATGGCAATGGGCCTGGACTTTGCAGCAATGACGCCGGCCACCTTGATGGCTTCATCGACCAGCTGGTCTGCCGGGACAATGCGCGACACAAGCCCCGAGCGCTCGGCCTCGCCGGCATCCATCATGCGGCCGGTGAGGCACATTTCCATGGCCTTGGACTTGCCAACGAACCGGGTCAGCCGCTGGGTGCCGCCCGCACCCGGCATGACGCCGAGGTTGATTTCGGGTTGGCCGAACTTTGCGGTATCTGCCGCCAGAATAAAATCGCACATCATGGCCATCTCGCAGCCGCCGCCCAGGGCATAGCCCGCCACCGCGGCAATAACCGGCTTGCGCACGGTGGTGATGCGTTCCCATTTACCAATGAAGTCGCCCATGTAAGTGTCCATGTAGGACTTGGACTGCATTTCCTTGATGTCGGCGCCTGCCGCAAAGGCCTTTTCGGAGCCAGTCAGCACGATGCAGCCAATGCTGTCATCTGCCTCGAAAGCATCGAGCGCCTCATTCAGCTCGGCAATCAGGTCAGAATTGAGCGCATTGAGGGCATCGGGCCGGTTCAGCCGGATCAGGCCAACACTGTCGTGGGTTTCAACCAGAATGTTCTGATAGCTCATGTGGGCGCACTCCCGGATTGCTGGATGATCGTTCCTCAATTGGTGGCGCAATAGACAGCAAACCCGCTATCGCTGGCAAGTGGGGCAATAGAAGGTGGAGCGGCCAGACTGGACAATGCGCCGGACGGTTGAGGTACATCCCGGCGAACGGCATGGCTCACCCTCGCGGTCATAAACATCAAATCGCTGCTGGAACGCGCCTGACGAGCCATCGGTGTGGACGTAGTCGCGCAAGGTGGACCCGCCTGCAGCTATTGCTTCGTTCAGCACCTCGCGTACCGATCTCACCAATGCCTCAACGCGAGGGCTGGCGCCACGCTTGCGCACGATTGTGCCGGCCAGGCGGCGAGGCGAGAGCCGGGCCCGGTAGAGCGCTTCACAGACATATATATTGCCGAGGCCTGCGATGATGCGCTGGTCCAGCAGCGCAGCCTTGAGAGGAGTCTTGCGTCCGGCAAGGGCGGTGGAAAGATATTCTGCGTTGAATTCGTTCCCCAGCGGCTCCACCCCCAGGCCGGCGAGAAACCGGTTGGCCGTCATCGCGCCGGGCGCAATCAGGTCTACAAAGCCAAACCGGCGCGGGTCGGCATAGACAATGCGTGTGCCATCTTCGAGATCAATCACCATGTGATCGTGCGGGCCGTCGCCCTGGCGGCCTGCTTCTTCGGCAAAATAGAATTCTCCCAGGTTCCGGGCCGCACCGTCCGGCTGCCAGATGGTAAAGCGCCCTGTCATGCCCAGGTGGGCCAGCAGAATTGTGCCGCCTGACAAGTGCACGAGTATGTACTTGGCGCGCCGCTCCACGTGATCCACCACGGCGCCGGCAAGCGCGGCTGCCAGCCCTGCCGGAAACGGAAACCGCAAGTCCGGCCGGTTGAGCCGTACGGCTGCAATGCGCCGTCCTGCCAGGGCAGGCTCGAGGCCCCGGCAAACAGTCTCCACTTCGGGCAATTCAGGCATCTCGTTCTCGTTCGGCTCAAGGGCTGCGGCACGTTCACCGTGTCTGCTGCAACAGATAGCCATGATCGCCGGTCTGGTCTATGGTGCGCCGCAAGATGGGATCCATGAACGACGATACCAAGAGCCGCGAAACCTCGTTCGGTTTTCGCACGGTTGCAGAAGACGACCGCCAGGGCCTGGTGAACGAAGTGTTCGCCAAGGTGGCGGCCCGCTATGACCAGATGAATGACCTGATGTCGGCCGGTCTGCACCGGCTGTGGAAGGACGACTTCATCGCCCTGCTCAATCCGCCAAAATCGGACCGGCCATTCAAGGTGCTGGACGTGGCCGGCGGCACCGGCGACATCGCATTTCGCATCGCCGGCGCAGGTGGTAGCGGCACTCTCGTTACCGTGGCCGATATCTCTGAAAACATGGTGCGCGAAGGCGCCCGGCGCTCAGCTACCGAGCCATCGGGCCCCAAGTGCAGTTTCACCGTGGGGACGGCTGAAGATCTGGCGTTTCCCGACAACAGCTTCGATGCCTACACCATTTCGTTTGGCATCCGGAACGTCACCCATATTGATGTCGCGCTGGCTGAAGCCTACCGGGTGTTGAAACCGGGGGGTCGTTTCCTCTGTCTGGAGTTTTCCCATGTGGACGTGCCCGGCATGGAGCAGGTTTATGAAGCCTACTCGATGACGGTCATTCCCGCGGTCGGCAAGATCGTCACCGGCGATGGCGACCCGTACCGCTACCTCGTTGAGAGCATCCGCAAGTTTCCGGCACCACAGGCCTTCGAGAACATGATCAGGGATGCCGGTTTCGTGCGCTCCAGCCACCGGATGCTGACCGGCGGTATCGTTGCCATACACTCGGGCTGGAAAGTCTAGCGGCATGCTGCGCCAGATCAGGCATATGGCCAAGCTGGCCCGCGCCGCTCGGGTGATTGCGCGCCACGGCGGTCTGGATGCCGCGCTGGAAGACCCGCAGGTTCCCGCGCCAGCCAAGACCGCCTTGCGCCTGATCGGGGCGGGCAAGCCCAGGGCGCGTGGAGAGGACACAGGTCTTGCCAAGGCGCTTGAGGAACTTGGGCCAAGCTACATCAAGCTGGGACAGTTCCTTGCCACCCGGCCCGACATCATCGGACCTGAGCGGTCAAAAGGCTTGCGCCAGCTGCAGGACCGCATGGCGCCTTTCGCTATGAACGAGGCGCGCGAGATCATCCGGAAGGGCCTTGGCCGGCCAGCGGGAGAGGTGTTTCCAGCCCTGTCGGAACCGGTTGCGGCGGCTTCTATTGCCCAGGTGCACAAGGCGGAAGTGACCGACGAAGACGGCAAGCGGCGGCAGGTCGCTGTCAAGGTTCTCCGGCCGGACGTCGAAGTTCGCTTTCGCGATGATCTTGACACCTTCTTTACCGCTGCCCGGCTGGCCGAGCGGTTTTCCGCCGAGGCCCGCAGGCTGCGGTTCGTCAAGGCGGTGGAGACGCTTGAGCGCTCGGTCGAGCTGGAGATGGACTTGAGACTGGAAGCCTCGGCCATGTCTGAAATGGCAGAGAATACCCGCAACGATCCGGGCTTCCGGGTACCGGACGTGTTCTGGCAGGAAACCTCGCGACGGGTGTTGACCAGCGAGTGGATCGACGGCATTGCACTGACCGATACCGAAGCGCTGGCGGCTTCCGGGCTGGACCTGCACCGGCTAGGAGACACAGTGATCCAGTCGTTCCTGCGCCATGCCATGCGCGACGGCTTCTTCCATGCCGACATGCATCAGGGCAACCTGTTCATCGACCGCGACAACAACCTGGTCGCCGTGGACTATGGCATCATGGGCAGGCTGAGCATCAAGGAGCGCCGCTTCCTCGCCGAGATCCTGTGGGGCTTCATCCGGCGTGATTACCGGCGCATTGCCGAGGTGCACTTCGAGGCGGGCTACGTGCCTGCGGATCAGGACGTAGACCTGTTCGCCCAGGCGTTGCGCGCCATTGGTGAGCCGATCATGGGACGCTCATCGTCGGACATCTCCATGGGACGTCTGCTCACCCAACTGTTCGAGGTGACCGGGCAGTTCTCGATGGAAACCCAGCCGCAGCTCATATTGCTGCAAAAGACAATGGTGGTCGTGGAGGGCGTTGCCCGAAGCTTCAATCCGAAACTCAACATGTGGGTGACGGCAGAGCCCGTTGTGGCCGAATGGGTGGAGCAGAACCTTGGCGCACGCGCACGCCTTGAAGAAGCAGCCGATGGCGCGGCCACGCTGGGCAAGCTCGCTGCGGCCTTTCCTGAAGCAATGAGCGAGGTAAGCCAGGCCACCCATCTGTTGTCTACAATGGCGCGCTCGGGCGGCATCCGGCTGGACAAGGAAACCACCGAGCAGATCGCACAGGCGCAGTCGCGGCACTCGTCCTCCACCCGCGGCGCGCTGTGGGTCGGCGCGGTGGCACTGGTGGTTCTCGCGCTGTCTCAGGCATTGTAAGGTGAGCCCCATGAGCAATGACACCAAGCGCATCCTGCTGATCATCGGCGGTGGTATCGCGGCCTACAAGTCGCTCGAGCTGATCCGGCTGTGCAAGAAGGCCGGCATCGCCGTTACGCCCATCCTCACCCGCGCGGGCGCGGAATTCGTCACGCCCCTGTCGGTGTCAGGCCTTGCAGGCGAGAAAGTCTACACCGACTTGTTCGACCTGACCGATGAAGCCGAGATGGGACACATCCAGCTGTCACGCATCGCGGATCTTGTGGTCGTAGCGCCTGCCACTGCCGACCTGATGGCCAAAATGGCGTCAGGCCTTGCCAATGACCTTGCATCTACCGCACTGATGGCGACCGACAAGCCGGTGCTGCTTGCGCCCGCCATGAACGTGCGGATGTGGCAACACCCCGCCACCCAGCGCAACATTGCCACCCTGAAGGGTGACGGCGTGCTGTTTACCGGCCCGGACGAGGGCGACATGGCCTGCGGTGAATACGGACCAGGCCGCATGAGCGAACCGGCAGACATTTTCGCCGCGATCCAGAATTTCTATGGCGATGAACCTTCCGCTCAACCCGGCATTCCGTCCGGGCCGCTGACCGGCAAGAAGGTGGTGATCACCGCCGGGCCCACGCACGAACCGATTGACCCGGTCCGCTACATTGCCAACCGGTCGTCCGGAAAGCAGGGCTATGCCCTGGCTGAAGCAGCAATTGCATTGGGGGCTGAAGTGGCACTTGTGTCCGGCCCCGTCCACCTGTCCGTCCCGCCCGGCGTGGAACTGATCAATGTGGAGACAGCCCGCCAAATGCTGGAAGCGGTCGAAGGCGAATTGCCGTGCGACATCGCCATTTTCTGTGCCGCCGTTGCCGACTGGCGCACGGCAACAGACGCCAGGCAGAAGATGAAGAAGGACGGCTCCGGCAAGGTGCCATCGCTGGAGCTGACCGAAAACCCGGACATCCTGAAAACCATTGGCCACCTGAAAAAGGCGCGCCCGCCGCTGGTCATCGGCTTTGCCGCCGAAACGGAGAACGTCATCGCCAACGCGCAGAAGAAACTGAAGGCCAAAGCCGCTGACCTGATCGTGGCCAATGATGTCAGCCATGAAGGTGGCGTGATGGGCGGCAGCGAAAACACCGTCCATCTCGTCGGCAAGGACGGCGTTGAGAACTGGGACAAGATGAGCAAGCAGGACGTGGCCCGCAAACTGATGGACCGTTTCGCTGCGCTGTATCTCGCCGGGGCATGAGCATCGTCGTCGAGATCAAGTGGCTCGACCATGGGCACGGACTTGAACCGCCGGCCTATGCCACGGCAGATTCGGCGGGCATGGACTTGCGTGCCGCCGTGCCGGCAGACGCACCGGTGACGCTGCAACCGGGCCAGCGCGCACTCATCGACACCGGGTTCTGCATGGCGCTTCCTGCCGGTTACGAGGCCCAGGTGCGTCCGCGCTCCGGCCTTGCCATCAAGCATGGCATCACCTGCCTCAACACGCCCGGCACCATCGATGCCGATTATCGCGGCGAGGTGAAGGTCATTCTCATCAACCTTGGCGATGCACCGTTCATCATCGAACGCGGCGAGCGTATTGCCCAGATGGTGATTGCGCCGGTCACGCAGGCACAGGTGAGCGTTGTCACGCAACTGGACGAAACCTCGCGCGGCAGCGGCGGCTTTGGTTCGACCGGCAGGAGCTGACAGCATGGCATTGAGCGACGATGAGCTTGAACGCTATGCCCGGCACATCGTGCTGCGTGAATTGGGCGGTCCCGGTCAGCAAAAGCTGCAGGCCGCGAAGGTGCTGGTGATTGGCGCAGGCGGACTTGGGGCCCCGTCGCTGCTCTACCTTGCAGCCGCAGGCGTGGGCACCATCGGCATCGTGGACGACGATCATGTCAGCTTGTCCAACCTGCAGCGGCAGATCATTCACGACACGCCGGGCGCGGCCCGCAAACAGGCCAAGACCGAAAGCGCCGCAGCGCGGATACACGAACTGAACCCCAACGTACAGGTGGTGCAGCACAACACGCGGATCGATGCCACCAACGCGCTTGAGATCATTTCCGGCTACGACATCGTGGCCGATGGCTGTGACAATTTCCGCACCCGCTTTCTGGTGTCGGACGCTTGCTACCTGGCCGGCAAGACGCTCGTGTCAGCTGCGGTCGGCCAGTTTGACGGCCAGCTTTCCACCTTCAAGCCGCACCTGAAACAGGACGATGGTACGCCTTTCCCCAGCTATCGCTGTCTGCACCCGGAGATGCCGCCGGATGGCATGATCCCGTCCTGCGAGGAAGCCGGTATCCTTGGCGCCCTTACTGGCGTGATTGGATCGATGCAGGCGATGGAGGTGATCAAGGAGATCGCGGGGATCGGCGACAGCCTTGCCGGGCGGATGGTCATGTACGATGCGCTGTCAGCACGCTTCATGACAACGAAGCTGAGGTGGAACCCGGCCAACCCGCTCAATGGCGAGACACCCTCAATCAGGGATCTCAGCCACTTCAGCTGAAGCGCCTATTCCGGCTTGCCGTTGAGGTCTTCCGGCCGCGGCGTGGAGATGATGTTGTAGCCCGCATCCACGAAATGCACTTCGCCCGTCACCCCGCCGGACAGCGGCGAGAGCAGGTAGAGGCCGGCCCCACCCACTTCTTCCAGAGCAACCGGGCGGCGCAGCGGCGAGTGCTGGCGCTGGAACGCAAACATCGCGCGCGCATCGCCAATGCCAGCGCCTGCAAGCGTACGCATAGGGCCAGCAGAGATCGCGTTGACACGGATACCGCGCGGGCCATAGTCGGCAGCGAGGTAGCGTACCGAAGCTTCAAGTGCTGCCTTGGCAACGCCCATCACGTTGTAGTTCGGCATGACCCGCGTCGCCCCGCCATAGGTCAGCGTTACCATGGAGCCGCCTTCGTTCATCATGGCAGCTGCGCGCTTTGCAATCTCGGTGAACGAGAAGCACGAGATGATCATGGTGCGCGAGAAGTTTTCCCGCGTGGTGTCTGCGTACAGACCCTTCAGTTCGTTCTTGTCGGAATAAGCGATGGCATGAACCACGAAGTCCAGCGTGCCCCACTCTGCCTTCAGCTTGTCGAACACCGCATCGACTGTGGCGATGTCTTCCACGTCGCACGGCATGACCAGCGATGAGCCGGCACTTTCAGCCAGTGGCGCAACACGTTTGCCGAACGCTTCACCCTGATAGGTGAAGGCCAGTTCAGCGCCATGTTCGCGCAATGACCTGGCAATGCCCCAAGCTATGGAATGGTCGTTGGCCACACCCATGATCAGGCCACGGCGGCCCTTCATCAGATCGCTCTTCACTTCAATCATGCTGGAAACCCGAAACCATCCCTGCTGGCAGGCCGCTCAGGATGAACGGCAGCTGCACCTAACCCCTGCTGGGGCGGATGCTTACCCGTTATAGCGCTGGAATACCAGTGTTCCGTTGGTGCCGCCAAAGCCGAAGCTGTTGGAGAGCACCACGTTGAGCTGCTGATTGTCCTGGCGTTCGCGGACAATCGGAATGTCGGCAAAGGCCGGATCGAGCTCTTCGATGTTGGCGCTTTCGCAAATGAAGCCGTTGTTCATCATCAGGATGGAGTAGATCGCTTCCTGCACACCGGCAGCGCCCAGCGAGTGGCCGGTCAGGGACTTGGTGGCCGAAATGGCCGGGATATCGCTGCCGAATACCTCGCGAATGGCCTCAATCTCCTTGATATCGCCAATCGGCGTGGAGGTGGCGTGCGGGTTGATGTAGTCGACCTTCTCCTTGACCGTCGACAGAGCCTGACGCATGCAGCGCGCCGCACCCTCGCCGGAGGGCTGCACCATGTCGAAGCCGTCCGAGGTCGCGCCATAACCGACCACTTCGCAATAAATCTTCGCGCCACGCGCCTTGGCGTGTTCAAGCTCTTCGAGCACCAATGTGCCACCGCCACCTGCAATGATGAAGCCATCCCGGTTCTTGTCATAGGCGCGGGAAGCCTTTGCCGGTGTATCGTTGTAGTTGGACGACATGGCCCCCATGGCGTCGAACAGCACGGACAGGGTCCAGTCGAGCTCTTCGCCTCCACCGGCAAACATGATGTCCTGCTTGCCCCACTGGATCAGCTCGGCGGCATTGCCAATGCAGTGAGTCGAGGTCGCGCAGGCCGACGAGATCGAATAGTTCACGCCCTTGATGCCAAACGGCACGGCCAGCGTTGCCGAGTTGGTTGAGGACATGGCAGCTGGCACCGCAAACGGTCCGACGCGCTTGGGTCCCTTGTCACGGGTGGTGTCGGCTGCCTGCACAATGGTTTTGGTCGACGGACCGCCCGAGCCCATGATGATGCCGGTGCGCTCGTTCTTGACGTCGCTTTCCTCGAGGCCTGCGTCAGCAATTGCCTGCTGCATGGCAACCCAGTTCCAGGCCGCACCATCGCCCATGAAGCGGCGCACCCGGCGGTCAATCGCAGACTCCAGATCAATGGTTGGCGCGCCATGCACCTGGCAGCGGAATCCAAGCCGCTCATAGTCCTCCGCCTTGACGGTGCCGGCCTTGGCCTCGCGCAATGAGGCCGTCACTTCCTGTGCGTTCGAGCCAATGCTCGACACGATCCCGAGTCCGGTGACAACAACGCGTCTCATTGCCTGTCTCTCGCCTCCTTGAACCTGCTGCCTTGCCGGTCAGCCCTTGGCTTCCTGTTCCGGTGTAAACGTGCCGACCCGCATGTCGGTGGTGGTGTAGATCACCTCGCCATCGGCCTTCATAACGCCGTTGGCAATCGCCATGTTCAGCTTGCGCATGATCAGGCGCTGCACGTCGACCACGTACTCAACCTTCTTCACGTCCGGCGTGACCATGCCGGTGAACTTGACCTCTCCAACGCCCAGCGCGCGGCCACGACCGGGCGCGCCCATCCAACCGAGGAAAAAGCCGGTCAACTGCCACAGCGCATCGAGGCCCAGGCAACCCGGCATGACAGGATCGCCCTGGAAGTGGCACGGGAAGAACCACAGGTCGGGCTTGATGTCGAATTCAGCCACGATCTGGCCCTTGCCGGCAGAGCCTCCATCTTCTGTGATCGAGGTGATGCGGTCGAACATCAGCATGGGTGGCAGGGGCAACTGTGCATTGCCGGGTCCGAAAAGTTCACCGCGCCCGCACGCCAAAAGCTCCTCGTACGAAAACTGCCCCTGTCGTTCGCTCATGTCTGGCCCCGCGCCCTCACTCTCTGCAATCCGCCGCTGCCATGCTGGAAGGGACGGACAAATCCTGATATTCGGATTTCGTAACATAACGAAACAATCTGTGAAAGCACCATCGGTGTGCAAACTTGACGCGATCTCGTGCACTTTGTTGCGCATTTGCACGCAAGGCCGTTTGTGTCTATATAGATTGACGCTATTCAAGCCATCCTTAGCAGGCTGGCAAAGACCTGAGTTGGACATGCATACCGAACACAGTATTTCGCCGGATACCATGGAAGAGCGGCTGCGCGATGCCGGGCTTCGCCCGACCCGCCAGCGCATGTCGCTTGGCGCCCTTCTGTTTGGCAGTGGTGACCGTCATATTAGCGCTGAACAACTTCACGCCGAAGCCGTCCGGGCCGGTGTGGAGGTGTCGCTGGCTACCATCTACAACACGCTCAACCAGTTCACCGAAGCAGGCCTGCTTCGTGAAGTGGCCGTGGAAGGGCACAAGTCCTACTTCGACACCAATACGTCGAACCACTATCACTACTACCTCGAGGACGAAGGCCGCTTGATGGACATCCACAGCGATGACCTTTCAGTCGATGGCCTGCCTACGCCGCCCGAAGGCATGCGGATCGGGCGTATCGACATCATCGTCCGGCTGGAGAAAGACACCTGAAGCCAGGCCTGAACGGGGCATGTTTCGCAAGCGCCGTCTGTTGATCGCAGGCGGCGTTTTGCTTTTGAAAAAACAAGATTGCCGTCAGTCGTCGTAAACTTCGCCGGGATAGGCGCCGAACAGCTTTTCCTGCGGCACATAACCTTCATAGTCACCAAAGGCTGCTTCGCACCACTTGCCGTCGCAGGACTTCAGGTTGCCGACCGCGCCGGAGCCGACGCGGGCAACGATGGCGGACGTGTTGGATTTTCCCGATTTCAGGTCAATCGAATCACCCTTTGCCCAGGGCGCTGCGATAACTGTACGCCTTCCTGACAACAGCGAATGATAGACCCAGCCTTCCGCGCCATCGCTGTCGCGGATACGGCGCCAGTGATCAAACTCGGCGATGATCTCTACCGGCAGATCCTTGCGCTTGAACACCCACGCAACCCGGTGATCGCTTGAAGGCCCGCGACGGACATTGACCAGCGCCGATTTCAGGCTGACGAACCGTGGCATGGGCAGGCCCGTTTCCGGGCCAGTCTGGGCCGCAGCCGGCGTTGCGCCGCCTTCAGCCTCTTGTGCGGCCTGCGCTTCACTCATGGTGGTGGGTTGCCGGGTATCTGAAACAGCGTAGACAATGCCCCCCGCCACTGCCATGGCAAGGCATGCAAACATCATGCGTCCTATGCTGAACCTGGCCAAAGCCGCCATCCAACCCGAGTTTTAGCTTTTCATCACCATAGCGGGCAGCACCAATCAAAAAGCACTTGCGCCGACCCGGACAGTTTACATGCGCGTCCGGTCAACATAAACAGGAATGCAGAAATGATTTGCAAGAGGTCAGGACGCGGCGCGCCTTCGCAAGCGTAAGCAACGCTTTCCTGGCCGAAGCGTCCCTGCCGGAGCACAGTGAATGCCGACACGCAAACCAACGGTCATCGTTACACGCAAACTGCCCGACGTTGTCGAGACGCGGATGCGGGAGCTGTTTGCCACCACGCTCAACGATACCGATGAGCCGATGAGCCAGGCGCAACTGGTCGACGCGGTAAAGAAGGCAGAGGTGCTTGTACCTACCGTGACCGACCGGATCGACAAGTCTGTCATCATGCAGGCAGGCGACCAGCTGAAGCTGATCGCCAATTTCGGCACCGGCGTCGACAATATCGATGTCGAAACCGCAACGGCCAAGGGCATCACCGTCACCAATACGCCCGGTGTGCTGACCGAAGACACCGCTGACATGACGATGGGGCTGATACTGGCGGTATCGCGCCGCCTCATTGAAGGGGCCAGCGTAATCGGCGAGGAAAACGTCTGGCAGGGCTGGTCGCCCACCTGGATGCTGGGCCGGCGCATTTATGGCAAGCGGCTCGGCATCATCGGCATGGGCCGCATTGGTCAAGCGGTGGCACGGCGTGCCAAGGCGTTCGGTCTGCAAATCCACTATCACAACCGCAAGCCGGTTCACCCCAGCGTCGAGGAATCGCTTGAGGCAACCTATTGGGAAAGCCTCGACCAGATGCTGGCCCGGATGGACATCATCTCGGTGAACTGCCCGCACACCCCCGGCACGTATCATTTGCTGTCGGCCCGACGGCTGCAGCTGGTCAAGCATGACGCGATTATCGTCAACACCGCACGCGGTGAAGTGATCGACGAAAACGCGCTGGCCCGGATGCTGGAAAAGGACGAACTTGGCGGTGTTGGCCTCGACGTGTTCGAGCACGAACCTGCCGTCAACCCCCGCCTGCTCAAGAACCCGAAAGCCGTACTGATGCCGCACATGGGATCGGCAACCATCGAAGGCCGGGTAGACATGGGCGAGAAGGTGATCATCAACATCAAGACCTTCAGCGACGGGCACAAGCCGCCAGACCGGGTCGTCCCAGCGATGCTGTGATCTGAAAATGCAAAGCGCCGGAGCCACGAGGCCCCGGCGCTTTCTTGTTTTGCAGTCAGATGAAGGGCAGCCAATTACTCGGCTGCGTCATCCTTCTTGGCCGAAATTTCTTCGCCGGTTTCCTGATCGACCTGCTTCATCGACAGGCGGACCTTGCCGCGCTGGTCGAAGCCGAGCAGCTTGACCTTGACCTTGTCGCCTTCCGAGACGATGTCGGTGACCTTGTCGACGCGCTTGGGCGCCAGTTCGGAAATGTGCACCAGGCCATCCTTGGCACCGAAGAAGTTCACGAAGGCGCCGAAGTCGACGACTTTCACAACGGTGCCCTCATAGATGGCGCCTTCTTCCGGCTCGGCCACGATGGAGTGGATCCAGTCCTTTGCCGCCTTGATCGATGCACCATCGGCAGACGCAATGTTGATCACGCCATCGTCGTTGATGTTCACCTTGGCACCGGTCTTCTCGACGATCTCGCGGATCACCTTGCCGCCGGAACCGATGACTTCACGGATCTTGTCGACCGGAATGGTCATCACCTCGATGCGCGGAGCATGTTCGCCCAGCGATGCACGGCCTTCGGTGATGGCTTCAGCCATCTTGCCGAGAATGTGCATGCGGCCATCCTTGGCCTGGAACAGTGCCGTTTCCATGATCTCCTTGGTGATACCGGTGATCTTGATGTCCATCTGCAGCGACGTGACACCTTCTTCGGTACCGGCCACCTTGAAGTCCATATCGCCAAGGTGGTCTTCGTCACCCAGAATATCGGACAGAACCGCGAAGTTATCGCCTTCCAGGATGAGGCCCATGGCGATACCGGCGATCGGGCGCTTGAGCGGCACACCTGCGTCCATCATGGCGAGAGAAGCGCCACACACCGATGCCATCGACGACGAGCCGTTTGACTCGGTGATCTCGGACACGATGCGGATGGTGTAGGGGAACTCTTCCTTGGCCGGCAGCATCGGGTGGACGGCGCGCCATGCCAGCTTGCCGTGACCGATTTCGCGGCGGCCGGTGAAGCCTGTGCGGCCGGTCTCACCCACCGAGTAAGGCGGGAAGTTGTAGTGCAGCAGGAAGTTCTGCTTGTAGGTGCCTTCCAGGGCATCCACGAACTGCTCGTCATCACCGGTGCCGAGCGTGGTCACGACCAGCGCCTGGGTTTCACCGCGGGTGAACAGGGCCGAACCGTGGGTACGCGGCAGTACGCCGACTTCGCACTTGATCGGGCGGACGTCAGCCAGGCCGCGTCCGTCGATGCGGGACTTGGTTTCGATGATCTGGCCGCGCACGATGTCGGCTTCCAGCGACTTGAACACCTCGCCCACCTTGTTGGCGGCAGGTGCGTTCTCGTCTTCCGGGTCAACCAGCGCTTCAAGCACCTTGTCCTTGGCGGCGGAGATGGCGTCGCGACGCTCTTCCTTGCCGGCAATGGCGTAGGCCTTCTTGAGGTCTTCGCTGACCATGTCGGACATCTTGGCACGCAGCTCGGAATTGTCTTCCGGCTGGTGGTCACGCGGTTCGCGCGCAGCGCGCTCGGCCAGGCGAATGATCGCCTCGATGACAGGCTGGAACTCTTCCTGACCCTTGACCACGGCGCCGAGCATGACCTCCTCGGTCAGCTCATCAGCTTCGGATTCAACCATCAGCACGGCGTCGGTGGTGCCGGCGACGACGAGGTCGAGCTTGGTCTCTTCCATCTGGTCGAGCGTCGGGTTGATGACGTACTCGCCATCGATATAGCCGACGCGGGCTGCACCGATGGGGCCGAGGAACGGCGCGCCGGACAGGCAAAGGGCAGCAGATGCGCCAACCATGGCGACCACGTCCGGATCGTTCTCGAGGTCGTGGCTGAGCACGGTGATGATCACCTGGGTTTCACACTTGAAACCCTTGGCGAACAGCGGGCGGATCGGGCGGTCGATCAGGCGGGAAACCAGGGTTTCCTTTTCGGACGGACGGCCTTCACGCTTGAAGTAGCCGCCCGGGATCTTGCCGGCGGCGTAGGCCTTTTCCTGGTAGTTCACGGTAAGCGGGAAGAAGTCGAGGCCGGGCTTGGGTGCCTTTTCGGCAACAACGGTGGCGAGCACCGTGGTTTCGCCGTAGGTGGCCAGCACGGCGCCATCGGCCTGGCGGGCAACGCGGCCGGTTTCGAGCCGCAGCGTACGGCCGGCCCATTCAAGTTCTTCCACGTGGATATCAAACATCTTTCGTCATTCCTTACATTCGGTCCTTGTGCCGCGCTCACACGAAACAATCATCAGCCTGGCGGCATATCCCCTGTATGGACCATCGCGGGCGGGAAGCCCCATTGCCTCCTCGCCAAAAGGGGATGCGGGCGGCCCCTTGTACCGGAGCCGCCCGCGATCTGGTTGCCAACTTACCTGCGGATACCGAGCCGTTCGATCAGGCTCTTGTAGCGGGCTTCGTCATTGCGCTTGACGTAATCAAGCAGCTTGCGGCGCTGGGAAACGAGCTTCAGCAGACCACGCCGGGAGTGGTTGTCCTTTTTGTGGGTCTGGAAGTGTCCGGTCAGGTTCTTGATCCGCTCGGTGAGGATTGCGACCTGCACCTCGGGAGAACCGGTGTCACCATTGCCAGTGGCAAATTCCTTCACAAGCTCCTGCTTGCGATCAGGTGTAATCGACATCGTATGCGCTCCTTTCAAAACTGGAGGAAGAGGACGCCTGGTGCCGGGATGCCGTCCAGCACAGGCCATGAAAAAACACCGGCCGAAGCCAGCGTTCGGGCCAGCGTATAGCTGAAAATCACCCGGATTGCCAGAGGGATGTTGGGGGTGGTGGGTGTGCTTCATTAGGTTCCGCCGGGGCGTCCGCGAAATTGTCCAGTCCCGGTCGAAGCTGCGCTTCTCCGCGCCTCTTGTGCCTGCTCACGCGCTGGCGATTTTGCTGGACGCAAAATCTTGCGCTGCCGCAGGGGGAAAGGTGTCCTGACAGGTAGTTACATTTCTCGTGCGCTGCCGCAGGGGGGAGGTGTCCTGACAGATAGCTGCATTTCGCTTGCGCTGCTGCAGGGGAGATTGGGCATCTGCAACTCCCAAAACAAAAAAGGCGCAGCGGCTCGAGGTGAGCTGCTGCGCCGATATTTGTTTGCCCCCGGATTGCAGCATCCGGGATGTGCCGCGCGGTTGGCT
>JAWVYF010000002.1:0-36777 GCA_033722845.1 Anderseniella sp.
AGAGCGTGGCATAGCCCACCGACATTTCCGACTTGTTGCCGGTGGTCAGCACCATCGAGCCGAACTTGTTGGAGATCGCCATCAGGATGGCGCCGCGGGTGCGCGACTGGATGTTCTCTTCCGTGACGCCCTCAGTGGTGCCTTCGAACATCGGCCCCAAAGCATCGAGAAACCCCTTGACCGGAGACTGTATCGGCACTGTGTCATAGCGTACGCCAAGCGCCTTTGCGCAGGCCTCGGCGTCTTCGATACTGTCCGACGATGTGTAGTCGTAAGGCAACATCACGCAGTGAACCTTGTCCGGCCCCAGCGCGTCCACCGCCATGGCCGCAACCACCGCGGAATCGATGCCGCCGGACAGGCCCAGCACCACGCCGTCGAAGCGGTTCTTCTTCACGTAGTCGCGTGTGCCCAGAACGCAGGCGTGCCAGATCTCTTCATAGCCAACCAGCTGGCGGGCAGTCTCGCCGGGTTGACATGTCCAGCCGTCGCCGGTTCGCTTCCAGTGGGTCATGGCCAGCGCGTCTTCAAATTCGGGCATCTGGCAGGCGAGCGACCTGTCGGCATTGAGCACGAACGAGGCCCCGTCAAACACCAGTTCGTCCTGACCGCCAACCTGGTTGAGGTAAATCATTGGCAGGCCGGTTTCGGTGACGCGAGCAACAACCAGGTTCAGCCGCACGTCCTGCTTGTCACGCTCGAACGGCGAACCGTTGGGCACGATGAGCAGCTCCGCGCCGGTCTCTTCAAGCGTTTCGCAGGTCTCTTCGGTCCAGATATCCTCGCAGATGGGCACACCAATGCGCACACCACGGAAGTTGATCGGACCGGGGGCGGGACCGGCGTCGAACACGCGTTTCTCGTCGAACACGCCATAGTTGGGCAGATCGTGCTTGTAGCGCACGGCCGCCACCTCGCCGCCGTCCAGCAGCATGGCCGCGTTGTACAGCTTGCCGTCTTCGGCCCACGGCGAAGTCATCAGCATGGCCGGCGCGCCGTCATCTGCGGTCAGCGTTGCCAGTTCGCGCACCTGCGCCATGCAGGCGGTCACGAACGCCGGCTTGAGAACGAGATCTTCAGGCGGGTAGCCGGATATGAACAGTTCAGGGAACACCAGCAGGTCTGCCCCGGCCTTCGCCGCTGTGTCATAAGCCTCGCGGGCAAGCCCCGCATTGCCGGACAGCGCGCCCACGGTCGGATTGAGCTGGGCCAGCATGATTTTGAGTTCGTCAATCATGTCGCCCTCTTAGACTTTTGCGGCTTTTGCAGCAACGTTTGGTTTAAGGTTTGTGCGTATCGTGATTAAGTGAACTTGCTGGGGGGCAAGACGATTCTGTCCGGAGAGGGGAGTCGTCCCGCGTCCTCGCGTGAGTTTGCCACGTGTCAGGATGGGAACTCTCGATATATGGGATCATCGCTCAAGCCAACAACATCAGATCACGAAGAGCTGGCATCAGCGCTTCGGGCAACGCTCGATGCTGTGGATATTGGCGTTGCCGTCATCGACGATGCCGGCAGCTTCCAGACCTGCAATGATCGCTTCTTCGCCATGCTGGACCGGGCCGGGCTGTTGGCTGAAGGGTTGTCCGGCAAGTCTGCTGAAGAGCTGGCTAGACTGAGCGTTATCGAATTGGCACCGGTACTCGAGCGGCGGCCGGAAGAGGCAAAGGGCCCCGGGGGCCGGGAGTTCCGCTTTTCCTACAAGATGGATCCGGCAGGTTTCAATGGTACCCTGATCCAGGTCCGCGATGTAACGGGGCAGGTGATAGACGCCACTGCAATCGACAGCGCCCGTGAGCAGGCTGACATGATTGAGCAGGCGCGCACCGCTTTCATTTCGCAGGTGGCTCATCATTTCCGCACGCCGCTGCACGTCATTCTCGGGTACGTAGACATACTGGCCGAGGCAGAAGACGGCTCGATGGACCGCCTGACGCGCGATTCCTACCTGCAATTTATCCGCGAGTCGGCGTCGGCACTGTTGCTCAACATGAACGAGATGATGGAGATCATCCGGCTTCAGCGCGACGAACCGGACGTGGAGTTTGAAGTCCGCCGGTTGGGGACTGTGCTGCAAAACGTGATTGCCGAGGTTCAGCCGGCTCTTGAAGCCGAGGATGTCAGGCTGGAGGCGGACGAGGCGGTTGAACGCGCGCTTGAGTTTCACTCAAGGCTGGACATGCTGGTTGCCCGGCGCGGGCTGGCGTCGCTGTTGAGGACCTGTGCCGTCTTGGGCGGCGGCGGCAGCGTTCTCAAGCTCGGCGCAGAGGACTGCGCTGACGGTCGCTTGAGCCTTGTGCTTATGTTCCAGCCGGGGCGCGCCTCGCCGTCAGATGTGGTCTTGAGCATCGAAACGGGCGAGCCGGTAAAGGAAATCAGCCTCACCGGCCGCGCCAGCGGATATGGCGTTGTACTTGCTGCACTGCTGCTGAAACTCTGTAATGCAGAGGTTGGCGCCGAAGTATGCGGCGACCGCCAGTTGCGCATTTCGCTAACTTTTGCGCCTGCCGCAACAAGCTGAAAATATTGACATAATCAGTTTCTTCACAAGTTGGCCCACAATGTGGAATGCCGACTCCGCTAAGCCATAAGGCTGTGTCATATCTCTGGCACTTGGTATACCAGAAACATGTGGCGCGTCTGGTGCGTGCGCAATGCGGTGTGGAACTCGGGCATGTCCAACAACTTGAAGCTAAAGCCGGTTGGCTCGAACTTCAGCCTAAAGGAGCACATTTATGATGTGCTCAAGGATGCCATTTCCAACGTCAATATCTATGATGCCGAAGCGAACCTCAAAATGGACGAGCGTGCGCTTGCTGACCAGCTGGGAATTTCCCGCACTCCGGTTCGCGAAGCCCTGACCCGGCTGGAGCAGGAAGGCTTTGTCGAGGTGCTGCCGCGCCGCGGCGTGTTCATCAGACGGCGTAGCCTGGAAGATGTGCTTGACATGATCGTGGCGTGGGCGGCGCTGGAGAGCATGGCGGCGCGCCTTGCAGCCGATGTGGCCTCGGACACCCAGATCGCAGCGCTGCGCAAACATGCAGCCAAGCATAGCGAGAGCTCTGCACGGGCTGATCTCAGCGAATATTCGGATGCAAACATTCGCTTCCACCAGATGATCCTCGAAATGTCAGGCTGCAAGCTGCTGGCACAAATGGCGGACGGGCTGTTTGTGCACATGCACGCGGTGCGCCGCCGAGCGCTGGGAGAGGGCAATCGCGCGTCACGCTCGGTTGTCGACCACATGAACATCATCGAAGCGCTCGAAGAGCGTGATGCAGAATTGGCCGCCCAACTGGTGCGTGTCCATACCATGCGGCTGCACGATCACGTGCGCCGTGCGTGGAAGAAACTGGCAAATGCAGACCAGAACAGCGAGGCCGGCCAGCCGGCAATGGAGGAGTGACAATGGCAGAAGCTGCAGTGAAGATTGATGCTGATAACGCTCAGGCCCGGCTTACAGACGGATTTCACCTGATTATCGACGCGCTAAAGCTGAACGGCATCGAGAATATCTACCATGTACCGGGCATTCCGGTGACCGACCTTGGCCGCATGATGCAGGCGGAGGGACTGCGTGTCATCTCGTTCCGCCATGAATCGAATGCCGGCAACGCGGCAGCCATCGCCGGTTATCTGACCAGGAAGCCGGGCGTCTGCCTGACCGTATCGGCTCCGGGCTTTTTGAACGGTCTCGTGGCGCTCAGCCATGCCACCACCAACTGCTGGCCGATGATCCTCATTTCCGGCTCGTCCGAGCGCGAAATTGTCGACCTGCAGAAGGGCGATTATGAAGAGATGGACCAGCTCGCCATCGCCAAGCCCCTTTGCAAGGCGGCTTACCGCATCCTGCATGCCGAGGACATTGGCGTGGGCGTGGCACGCGCTGTGCGCGCTGCCTTGTCAGGCCGTCCTGGCGGTGTCTACCTCGATATTCCAGCTTCGCTGCTGGGCCAGACCATGGACGCGCTGGAAGGCGAGAAGTCGCTGATCAATGTCGTTGATCCGGCCCCCGCACAGTTTCCGTCCCAGACGGCGGTTGATCGCGCGCTGGATGTTCTCAAGTCGGCCAAGAAGCCGCTCATCATTCTCGGCAAGGGTGCGTCTTACGCCCAGTGCGATGACGTGGTGAAGGAATTCGTCGAAAAGTCCGGCGTTCCCTACATTGCCATGTCGATGGCAAAGGGCCTTCTGCCGGACGACCACCCGCAGTATGCAGGTGCCGCACGCTCGCTGGTGCTGAAGGAAAGCGACTGCGTGATGCTTGTCGGGGCACGCCTCAACTGGCTGCTCAGTCACGGCAAGGGCAAGCAATGGGGCGAACCTCACTCCAAGAAGTTCATCCAGATCGATATCGATCCGAAGGAAATGGACAGCAACCAGCCAATCGACGCCCCGCTTGTCGGTGATATCGAGAGTGTGCTGTCGATGATGCTGAAGGGCATGGATGGCTGGAGCAAGCCGTCCGACGAATGGACTGGCGCGGTGCGCGAGAAGGCTGCAGCAAACGTCGAGAAAATGTCCGGCAAGCTGATGTCCAATGCCGTGCCGATGGACTTCCACGGCGCGCTTGGCCGCCTGAAGCGGATCTTTGCCGATCATCCCGATGCCGTGCTGGTCAACGAAGGTGCAAACACCCTCGACTTCGCCCGGTCGGTCATCGACATGTACAAGCCACGCAAGCGTCTGGACGTCGGTACCTGGGGTGTCATGGGCATCGGCATGGGCACGGCGGTTGCTGCTGCTGTTGAAACAGGTCACCCGGTGGTATGCGTGGAAGGCGACAGCGCGTTCGGGTTCTCCGGCATGGAGATCGAGACCATCTGCCGGTACAAACTGCCGGTCTGCATCGTCATCTTCAACAACTCGGGCATCTATCGCGGCACCGACACTGATCCGACCGGCCGCGATCCCGGCACCACGGTGTTCGTGCCGGAAGCCAAGTACGACATGATGATGGAAGCCTTTGGCGGCGTCGGCGTTACAGCGCGCAGCCCCGACGATCTGGAGCGCGCCGTGCGCGAAGCAATCGCCAGCGGCAAGCCGACCCTGGTCAATGCCATCATCGATCCGCAAGCGGGCACGGAATCAGGTCGTATCGGCAACCTGAACCCGCAAAGCGTTGTCGGCATGAAGAAATAAACTTGTGGGTTCGTCCCGGCACGGCTTGCAACCCCATGCAGCCCGTGCACGGGATGGCCGCAAGCAGTCAACACGAAAGCAGGTGCCGCGGCAAAGGCCGGCACGCATGGGAGTAAAAAACAATGCACGCACTCAAAGGCGTCAAGGTCCTCGATTTCACGCACGTTCAGTCCGGCCCAACCTGCACCCAGTTGCTGGCATGGCTTGGTGCCGACGTGATCAAGGTAGAGCGTCCCGGCGTGGGCGATGCAACGCGCGGCCAGCTGCGCGACGTACCGAACGCAGACTCGCTCTATTTCACGATGCTCAACCACAACAAGCGCTCTATCGAGCTGAACTCGAAAAACGAGACCGGCAAGGAAGTTCTCGAGCGCCTCGTCAAGCAGTGTGACGTTCTGGTGGAAAACTTCGCGCCGGGCGCACTGGACCGCATGGGCCTGACGTGGGAGCGCATTCAGGAACTGAACCCCCGCATGATCTATGCATCGGTCAAGGGTTTCGGCCCTGGCCCTTATGAAGATTGCAAGGTGTATGAAAACGTCGCCCAGTGTGCCGGCGGCTCCGCCTCCACCACCGGCTTCCTTGATGGCCCGCCAACAGTCACCGGGGCCCAGATTGGCGACTCCGGTACCGGCCTTCATCTGGCTTTTGGTATCCTGGCTGCGCTTTATCATCGTACCCACTCAGGCAAGGGCCAGCGTGTGCTGGCCGCCATGCAGGACGGTGTGTTGAACCTGTGCCGCGTCAAGCTGCGCGACCAGCAGCGTCTCGCTCATGGGCCGCTCAAGGAATACACCCAGTACGGCAAGGGCATTGAATTCGGCGAAGCTACGCCGCGCGCTGGCAATGACTCCGGCGGTGGTCAGCCAGGCGCCATTTTGAAGTGCAAGGGCTGGGAGACCGACCCGAACGCCTACACTTACTTCATTACCCAGGCAGCCGTTTGGGAAAAGGTGTGCGACGTGATCGGTGAGCCGGACTGGAAGACCGATCCTGAATACGCCACCCCGCCGGCCCGTCTTGACAAGCTGGAAGCCATTTTCGAACGCATCGAGCAGTGGACCAAGACCAAGACAAAACTCGAAGTCATGGAAATCTGCAACCCGCTCGACATTCCGGTTGGCCCCATCCTGTCGATGAAGGAAATCGCTGAAGAGCCGAGCTTGCGTGAGACCGGTACAATTGTCGAAGTTGACCACCCCGAGCGTGGCCCCTACCTGACGGTGGGCATGCCGGTGAAATTGTCGGAATCTCCTGCCGACGTGAAGCGGTCACCGCTGCTGGGCGAGCATACTGACGAAATCCTGGCGCAGGTGCTTGGCTATTCTGCAGAGGAGATCGAGAAGATCCGCGCATCGGGTGCAGTTGGAGACATCAAGCAGGCTGCCGAGTAATCGGCAGCCTCGCTGCTTCAGTGGCAGCCGGCGTCAAGCAAGAACAATAATCTAGAGGGAAGGAATCGAACGATGGCGGACGACAAGGGTATCTGGCGTAAACCTGGCGACAAGATGCGTCTCATCGTGATGGGCCAGCAGGCCTTCGGCAAGGATGTGCTGGCCAAACTGCTGGACGAGGGCAAGGATGAAGTGGTCGCGGTTTACTGTGAGCCGGACAAGGAAGGCAAGCCGGCCGACCCGATCAAGGAGTTCGCTCTGGAGAAGGGCTTGCCGGTAGAACAGCCGGCAAACTTTGACGATCAGGCGACGCTCGAAAAGCTGGCTTCGTTTGACGCTGATCTGATGGTCATGGCGTTCGTCAACGTCTTCGTGCCTGAAGCCGCCCGCGACACACCGCGGTTCGGTTCGATCTGCTTCCACCCGTCGCTGCTGCCGCTGCATCGCGGGCCAAGCGCGGTGAACTGGCCGATCATCATGGGTTCAACCAAGTCCGGCTACAGCTGGTTCTACCCGTCTGATGGCCTCGACGAAGGCGACAGCCTGCTGCAGTGGGAGTGCGATATCGCGCCGGATGACACGGTGATTGATCTCTACTTCAAGAAGATCTACCCGCATGCGGTGGACAGCGTGATGACGGTTTGCGACCTGTTCCGCTCTGGCGAACCGCCACGTATCGTCGCCAATGAGGATGACGCCACCTACGAACGCCGTTGCATGAAAAAGCACGCAGCGGTGGACTGGAACAAGCCGGTTGCCCAGGTCTACAACCTGATCCGCGGCACCAACCCGAGCCCTGGCGCCTGGACCACCTTGAACGGCGAGGAAGTCCAGGTTTATGACTGCCGCCGCGAACCGGGTGACGGCATTTCGTCTAAGGTCATGGCTGTCTCGGACGATGGTGTCACGGTACAGTGCATCGGAGGTCGCATCCGGCTGATGCGGGTTCGCCCTGCCGGCGGAGACAAGATGCCGGCGCAAGAATGGGCCGCCCAGGCTGGCGTCGAGAAGGGCACCGTTCTGGGAAGCTAGGGCTGCAATAATGAACAGGACCGGCTTCCACCAAGAGAACGCCGGTCACCAAGGGAAGGAAGCAGGGCATGTCAGTTCGCAGAATACTAGTGCCGGTCAGGCTGGACGGTAAAGGCGAGAACGTCCTCGACCATGCAATGGCACTTGCTGGCAAGAATTCTCACATCGAGGTTGTTCACTGCCGTCCGGGACCCAAGGACCTGATCCCGTTCGGCGTGGCCGTGCCGTCCATCCTGCGTGAGCAGATCACGAAGTCGGGCGACGAACTGGCCGACCAGGAAGAAAAGCGCGTTGTGCAGCTGTTCGAGGACTATGCAAAGTCGCGCAAGCTGAAGGTTGTCGGGGTAGGCGAAGCTCATCCCAAGAATGCCATGTCAGCGACCTTCCGTGTTGAGCGGGGCAAACAGGCAAACATCGTGTCGCTGCGAGGCCGCCTTGCTGACGTAGTGGCTGTGGCCAAGCCGGACCGTGACCGGGCCATTGGCCGCAATACGCTGGAAGCGGCACTGGTCAACACTGGTTCGCTAGTCATGATGTGCCCCGAAAATGCGCCGCCCAAGCGGATTGGCGAGAAGATCGCCATCGCCTGGAACGGGTCACGCGAAGCCGCTCGCGCGATGACACTGGCCCTTCCCTTGATGGCTGCTGCCAAGAAAGTCTCCGTGATGACGGTGGCGGGCGAGAAGCTGGAACTGACGGGGTCTCATGTTCTCAGTTACCTGAACGATCACGACATCAATGGCGAGCACCTTGAAATCAAGGCTGGACACAATATCGGCGAGTCGCTTGTCGCGGGTGCGGGTACCTGCGGTGCCGATTGCCTGCTGATGGGGGCTTACGGGTCCAGCCGTGGGCGCGAACTGGTTCTCGGAGGTGCCACGCAGCACGTCGTCGACCATGCATCAATTCCTGTACTGATGGCCCATTAGACGATGTTTTTTGGGCCCTCTCTCACACTGTGGAAAAATTCGGGACTCACTGCGACAAGCTGTCCTGATTTCGCTTGCGGAGGTGCGACGATCTGATACCATCTGGGCGATAACTGGTATACCACACACCACAGATCAAGAATAATGTGTGATTTATCAGGCGCTTGAAAGATTTCTGATCTTGACTTCATGACTGCTGGTTAGCCGCAACAGAACGGGTTTGGCAGTGCTAGCAAGGCAAGGTTAGACTTATTGGCTTCCGCACTGGATGTGGAAACCGCCAATGACCCAAAAGGGAGGAAAACCATGGGTATTACCAGAAGACTTGCAATGGCTCTGACTTGTGCAGCTGGCCTCATGACCGGTGTTGCCGGTATGTCGACCACGGCACACGCCTGGGAGCCGACCAAGCCGATCGATTTCGTGATCATGGCTGGCGCCGGCGGTGGTGCTGACCAGATTGCTCGCTTCCTGCAGTCGGTTGCAGAGAAGAAGAAGATGACTCCGCGCCCGCTGGTGCCGAACAACAAGGGCGGCGGCTCGGGTGCAGAAGCTCTCATCGCGCTGAAGGGTGCAAGCGATCCGGATCACACCATTCTGGTGACGCTGAACTCGTTCTTCACCACCCCGCTGCGCCAGACCAGCCTCGGCATCGACATCCAGACCTTCACCCCGGTGCAGATCATGGGTGTGGACCCGTTCGTCCTGTGGGTGCACAAGGACAGCGGCATCACCTCGTTTGAGCAGTGGCTCGAAACCGTCAAGGCAGCCAATGGCGAATACGTCATGGGCGGCACCGGCAAGGGCCAGGAAGACTCCATCGTGATCGCGTGGCTCGAGCAGAACTACGACATCAAGGTGAAGTACATCCCGTACAAGGGCGGTGGCGCTGTGGCCAAGGATCTGGCTGGCAAGCAGATCATGGCGACCGTGAACAACCCGGCTGAAACCAAGGGCTTCTATGCCAATGGCGACGTCGTTCCGCTGATCGCGTTCTCCGATGAGCGCCTGCCGAACTTCCCGGATGTCCGCACCGTCAAGGAACTGGGCAAGGACTTCTCTTACTACAACCAGCGTGCCGTTGTCGGCGCACCGGGTATGTCGGACGAAGCTGCTGCCTACTACCAGGACCTGTTCAAGAAGATCTACGACACCGAAGAGTGGCAGGGCTACCTGAAGTCGGAAAGCCTTGAGCCGCTTCCGAAGGCACCGGACGAGCAGCGTGCCTACTGGAAGACCCAGGTTGAAAACCACACTGCGCTTCTGAAGGCGCTCGGCGAGTAATCCGGCCTCCAGGCCAAACGCAAAAAGGGGGCGGGCAAGCAGCTTTCAACAGGGCAGCCCGCCCCAACCAAAACCTGATAACACAACAGCACCGCGAACAACGACGGGCGAAACCGCCTGCTCGAACGACGGTGCACGTGAGGAGGCCGCCATGCGGCGAGGGGAAATCATCACGGCAGGCATTCTGGCGCTGCTGTCCATGTACATGATGTACAAAAGCACCGAGCTTGAGTGGGGCTATGTCAGCGGAGAAGGGCCCGGCGGGGGCGCCTGGCCGTTCTGGCTGTCGGCCATCATGCTGGTTTGCACCGTCTTCATCGCCATCAACTGGGCGAGGCGCACCTCGCCGCCGTCGCAAAGCACTGAGCCGTTGCTCGACTCATACGGTCTCAAGATGCTGTTCCTCGTCGGCGGTGGTATCGCAGCATTTATCGGGCTGAGCCACATCATCTCGATGTATGGCGGCATGTTCGTGTTCCTCATCTACTACCTGAGGTTCCTCGGACGTCACACCTGGGCGCTCACCATGACCATCGCGACCCTTGTGCCGATCATCTTCTTCTTCTTCTTTGAGGCGCTGATGCGCATCACGCTGCCCAAGGGGTGGAAGTTCACCGAGCCGTTGTTCAACTGGCTCAACAACTTCATCTACTGATCAATCCGGGCGCTTTACGCCGTCCGTTCCGCGAAGGGGCTTGAACTGACATGATGGAAATTCTCGGATTGCTGGGCGACGGGTTCTTGCTGGCATTGCAGCCGATAAACCTGTTGCTGATTATTGTTGGCGTGACTTTGGGCTTGTTCATCGGCGCAATGCCGGGGCTGGGTTCGGTGAACGGTGTTGCCATCCTGCTGCCAATCACCTTTCTGGTCCCGCCTTCATCGGCCATTATCTTCCTGGCAGCCATTTATTATGGGGCCATGTATGGTGGTGCGATCAGCTCTATCACACTCGGTATCCCTGGCGCGTCCACTGCCGTGGCAACAACATTCGATGGCCGTCCGTTGGCCATGCAGGGCCGGGCAAGCCTTGCTCTGGTGACGGCCGCTGTCGCGTCGTTCATCGGCGGTACGGTCTCGAACATCTTCTTCACGGCCTTTGCGCCGCCGCTGGCATCTGTTGCACTGAGCTTTGGCCCGCCAGAGATCTTCGCGCTGATGCTGCTCGCATTCGCCACCTTTGTGGGGCTTGGCGGAGATGACATTCCGAAGACGATTTTCTCGATCTGTATTGGCCTGGTACTGGCATCAGTCGGCTACGACGAGATTTCAGGTGCGCCTCGGCTGATCTTCTTCGATATCACCGGCTTCCTGCATGGCATCAACTTCCTCGTGCTGGCCATCGGTGTGTACGGCATCGGAGAAATGCTTTGGACCATCGATTCCACGCGCGGCAAGATCACCTCCACAACGGCCAAATTCTCGGTCAAGGGCATCGCCGAAGATGCCAAGGAAGGCATGCGGCGTGGCTGGAAAGGGACTACGATCGGCTCCTTCATCGGCTTCTTCGTGGGCATTCTGCCGGCGGCTGGCGCGACACCCGGCTCGCTGATGAGCTATGGCGTTTCCAAGATGCTGGCCAAGGATGCCAAGGAGTACGGCAAGGGCCACCCGGACGGTGTAGCCGCTCCAGAGGCCGCCAACAACTCTGCCTCTACCGGCTCCATGCTGCCCATGCTGACGCTCGGGATTCCCGGATCACCGACCACGGCCATCCTGCTTGGTGGCATGGTGATTTGGGGGCTGACCCCGGGTCCGCGTCTGTTCGTTGACCAGAGCGAGTTCGTGTGGGGTCTGATCGGCTCGTTCTATGTGTCCAACTTCTTTGCCCTGGTCGTGAACATTGCCTTCATCCCGGTCTTTATCTGGATGCTGCGCATGCCGTTCACCATCCTGGCACCGATGATCTTCGTGCTGTCGGTGGTTGGTGGCTATGCGGCAACCCGCGACATGCACGACGTTTGGCTCATGTTGATCTTCGGCATCGGTGCCTTCTTCCTGCGCAAGCTGGATTATCCGGTGGCACCAGCCGTGCTGGCCATCGTGCTTGGTCCGATCGCCGAACCAACCTTGCGCCAGTCCCTGCTGCTGTCTTCAGGTGATCCGTCGATCTTCCTGACCCGGCCGATTGCTGGTCCGATCACGGTCATCGCAATCATCCTGATCCTGCTGCCACTGCTCAAGTTCGGCTGGAACAGGTTCCGCCGCAGCGGCAAGGATCAGCCAGCTCAACAGGGCTGACCGACACTTCACGATCTGACTGCAAGGCGGTCTGCTTCGGCGGGCCGCCTTTGTTTTGGTTCACAACGGACTTTGCGCACGAAGCTGTGTGGGCAACAACCTCTGCTCCACTTGTCACAGTTATGACTTGCAGTTGGCTTTCCTTTGCAGTGTAAACTGAGGATCGACCAGTTTTGACAAGGAGGCCGGTTCCGATGCGGCTGGATGACGAACAAACAAGCTCTAACGTTGAGGATCGCCGCGGCCGCGGCGGTTTTGGCCGTGGAGGCGGTTTTCGCATACCCATGGGCCGGCGAGGCGGTGGCGGCATAGGTATTGGCACCATCATCATTCTCGGCATTCTGTGGTTGGTGTTCGGTATCAATCCGCTTCAGATGCTTGGCGGCGGATCCAACACGCCGCAGCAACAGGCACCTCAAACCCAGAGCCAGCCAGGTACGGTGCCAACCAATGATGAGTGGGGGCAGTTCGCTGGCAAGGTGCTCAGGACCACTGAACGGACCTGGGACAAGATATTCCAGGAACAGCTCAACAGGCAGTATCAGCACCCACGTTTGGTGCTGTTCGAAGGGTTCGTGCAGTCGGCCTGCGGCATGGCCCAGTCAGCGATGGGTCCGTTTTACTGTCCGCGTGATCAGAAGATCTACATCGATCTCAGCTTCTTCAAGGACATGCAGCGTCGGATCGGCGCAGGCGGCGACTTCGCCTATGCCTACGTCATTGCCCATGAGGTGGGACATCATGTGCAGAACCTGCTGGGTATCGCTGAAAAGGTGACTGCTGCACGCATGCGCACCTCAAAAGCGGAAGCCAATCAGCTGTCGGTCCGCATGGAACTCCAGGCTGACTGCTTCGCCGGCGTGTGGGCGCGTGACAACCAGTCGAGACTGGAAGATGGCGACATCGAAGAGGCGATTGGCGCAGCGCTTGCCATTGGCGATGACCGTCTGCAGAAGCGAAGCCAGGGGTACGTCGTGCCAGAGAACTTTACTCATGGCACCTCGCAGCAGCGCGCGGGCTGGCTCAAGCGCGGCATGCAGACTGGAGACATGGGCACGTGTGACACGTTCCGATAGGATGTGGCATTGACCGGTAGCCGGATACGAAAAAGGCACCTGAGGCAGATCGCTTCAGGTGCCTTCATTCTTGGCAGTGGCATTGGCGCCTGGCGCTCAGCCCTTCATCTTGTTGACGATCATGCCGACAATGGTCTGGACGACGAGGCCGGCAACACCGCCGCCGACGAACTGACCGGCCATGGCTCCAATGTCCATGCCACCCGCAGCATCACCGCCGGCTGCACCGAGCAGTCCGCCTAGCAACTGGCCGCCGACGCCACCGCCGACAGCGCCAGCGAGCAGGTTACCTACCGTACCCATATTGCCGCCACCGATAACCTTGCCGCCTGCGCCGCCGCCAATCGCGCCGCCTACGACTTGTGCAATAAGTGATTCCATTGTTCTAGCCCTCTGATTTTCGTTATCAGCAGCGGGCAAACTGCCCAACTGCTAGGCAGTAGGCTAACGATTCGCGGTGACTTTAAAAAGATATTTCTTGATATTCGCGAAGCTGCGTGGCAGGCGCTCGGGATGGTTGTATCGATGTTTCCACTGCCTTGATTCTGAAGACTTCGGCACTAATAAGCGTTCGCGGCGTTGGATGACGACAGCAATGCAAATGGTGTGCGCAGGAGGATGCGCAGGTCAAACCACAGCGACCACCGGTCGATGTACTCGAGATCATATTTCACGCGGTTGGCGATCTTCTCGTGGGTATCGGTCTCGCCTCGCCAGCCATTGACCTGCGCCCATCCGGTGATGCCTGGCTTGACCTTGTGGCGCGCGAAGTAGCCATCAACAACTTGCTCGTAAAGCTCGCTGGCTGCCTTGGCCTGCGTGGCGTGAGGCCGGGGGCCGACAAGCGAAAGCTGGCCACTCAACACGTTGAACAGTTGCGGCAATTCATCAAGCGATGTCTTGCGGATGAACTTGCCGACCTTTGTCACGCGCGGGTCATCACGGGTGACCAGCCGGGAGGCGGTTGCGTCGCTCTTGTCGGTGTACATGGAGCGGAACTTCCACACTTCGACGAGCTCGTTGTTGAAGCCATAGCGCTTCTGCTTGAAAATCGCCGGGCCCTTCGACTCCAGCCGGATTGCGGCAGCCGTGGCCAGCATCACCGGTGACAGCACGACAATGGCGGCGCTGGCGATCAAGCGGTCGATGACGTCCTTGATGATGGCGTGCCAGCCAGCCAGCGGCCGGTCGAACACAGACAGCATCGGCAGATCGCCGAGATACTCATATGCGGTGGGAGCAAACCGCAGCTTCGAGGACTGCCCCGATATACGGATATCGACTGGCAATTCCCACAGCCGGTTCAGCACCTGCAACAACCGCTCTTCCGCCGACAGCGGAATGGCAACAACGATCAGGTCGATACGCGAGTGACGTGCAAAGCCGGCAAGTTCAGAAATGCGGCCGATCTTCTTGTGTGTGCGCACCGAAGAAGGTGAGCGATTGTCATCTCGGTCGTCGAACAGGCCAACGATTTCCATATCAAGCGAGTCAGACCGCTCAAGCAGAGCTATGGCTTCTTCTGCCGCCTTCCCACCGCCAACGATGGCGACCCTCTGGCGCAGCATGCCCGCCTCAACCCGTGGCTGCAGCCATTGCGCAACTGACATGCGAGACAGGCTGAAGTGGGCACTTGGCAGCAACATCCATCCGGCCAGCCAGCTGAACGGCAGGTCAAACACCATTGCCCTTGTCAGCATGAAGGCAATCAGACCGGTGACGGCTGAGAATGCCAAAGCGGTCAGCATGGATCGGATCGGGTTGAGCAGTGAGCGGATCTGGTAAGCACCGAGACCGCGCAGGCCCAGTAGCGTCGCAAACACCATCACCAGCGACGCAAAGGTCATCATGGTGGCAGTGTAGGTATCCAGTGAGTATGCCGACTGCGCAAACAGCGTGGCAGTCCCGAAAAACAGCACCACAAAGTCTGAAACCTTCAGCACGCGTTTCACGATTTCCGGTTCAAGGAAGCTGCGGGAAAGCTCAGGCGACGGTTTGCTATCAACAATGCTCACGGGGGGATTGCTCCTGCACAAAAAACAACTGCAGGTAGTTATGACCGAGGCGGGCTTTCGCCGCGGTAAAGCAACAAGGTGAGCAAACTATTGCCGAAATCTGGAGAGTTTTACTGATTTTTAGTGTCGATTAGCCCTTCTTCTGCCCAGTTCTGCAGTCAAATTAACAGTATGGAAACCATGCTGGCTTGAAGATGGTCGTGACCATCACCATGTCCTGAAGATCAGCGGCGAGCGCGCATGGTGTTCTGATGAGACTGCATCGTCTGCGCCGCGGCCTGAGGAACAAGGGGACCCCAATGATCAAGACAGTAGCTGCCATGCTGGCCGCAGGAATCGTGCTGACTGCTCCGGCACATGCTGAGGAAATCGCACTGGAACCGGAAGCCATTGCGGCGCTGTTTCCTGGTCACTACGAGGCCCGGGTCGCTGGCGGTTACAAGTTGATGATCGCAGCCAAGGAAGACGGGTCCATGATGGGCCGTGCCTTTGGCCGCGAAGACAAGGGCCAGTGGAAACTTGAGGACAACCGGCTGTGCGTTGCCTGGCGCTCCTGGACCAGCGGCAAGTTCAAGTGCGGCTCCATCGCCCAGCATGGTGACTGGTTTGTGGCCACCAGCGAAAAGGGTGACAAAACCATGAAATTCCGCGCTGTCGACAAGCGCACGGTCATGACTACGAAGGTTGGCCGCCGGGTCGCATCTGACCGCTGAAGCTGAGAGTTACAGGCAATCCCG
The DNA here is from genome assembly GCA_033722845.1 of Anderseniella sp. Lineage (GTDB taxonomy): Bacteria > Pseudomonadota > Alphaproteobacteria > Rhizobiales > Aestuariivirgaceae > Anderseniella. Next base: position 15,851 of record JAWVYF010000002.1, read on the forward strand.
CATGCAATGACGCGGCGGACCTTGTCAGGTCTGCCGCGTTTTCAGTTTCGCCGGTAGCCGGCCGTCGATCATCACCAGCCCCGCGAAGATAAGTGCCATTCCCCCAATATGCCGCCACTCCAGCACCTCGCCCAGGAAGGCGATGCCGAGCAGGATGGCGACAGGCGGAATGAGAAAAGTAACGAGCAGAAGATTGGTGGCACCTGCTGCTGCAAGAATGCGAAAGTACAGCACATAGGCGAGTGACGTGCTGATCAAGGCCAGCGCAATGAGGGCTGCTATGGTTTCAAGTCCCGGTGCGGACAAGGTCCATGGCTGGTCGATCACCAACATCAATGGCACCAGGAGCAACGTTGAACAGGTGACCTGTCCGGTAGCCGTTGCAACAGGCGCGATGCCCATGGTCCTGAAGCGCCGGCCATAGACGCCTGCAAATGCGTAGGAAACCGCTGCACCAAGTATGGCCAACTGTGCCCAGACTGCATCACCCAGGCCTGACAGTGCGGTGGCACCCACCATCCAGATCACCCCGCCCAATCCGATCAGCACGCCAGCGAGTTTTGCCGAACTCGCCCGCTCGTCACTGGTAAGCGCATTGGCCACCAGCACGCCAAAGAAGGGCGTCGTGGCGTTCAGGATGGAGGCAAGGCCGGACGCGATTTCAGTTTGTCCCCAGACGATCAGGCTGAACGGGATGGCATTGTTGAGCGTGCCCATGCCGGCAAAGGCCAGCCAGGCCTGCAATCGCGAAGGCATGCGAATGCCGCTCACAATGCAAAAGGCCCACAGACCGATGGCGGCAAGGCCGACGCGGCACACAACGATGGTCAGCGGTGGAAGCTCTTGTACGGCGATGCCGACAGTAAAGAACGACCCGCCCCAGACTATCGACAAGGCAATGACCATGGCCCACTCGGGCGCGCCCATGTTCAACTTGATGGAAGTGTTGTTCATCACGCACGCATGTCACGAACAGCGCATAACCGCCACCCGATTTACGGTCATTGGATGCGCTTAGCCACGTCCGCGATAAGTTGGCACGCCCTGGTCCGGCAACCATAGCCCCTTGGGTGGCGCGCCGGTCTGCCAGAACACATCGATGGGAATGCCGCCACGCGGATACCAATAGCCACCGATGCGCAGCCATTTGGGTTGCAGCAGCTTTTTCAGGTCCACACCGATGCGCACCGTGCAGTCCTCGTGGAAAGCACCGTGATTGCGATATGAGCCCAGGTACAGCTTCAGCGATTTTGACTCTACGATCCACTTCTTCGGCACGTAGTCGATGACCAGATGCGCAAAGTCTGGCTGGCCGGTCACCGGACAGATCGACGTGAACTCCGGCGCGGTGAACCGCACGAGGTAATCCTCGCCCTGGTGTGGTGCAGGTACACGCTCAAGCTCAGCCTCTTCGGGTGAAGCGGGCAGGGGGGTGTTCTGGCCCAGTTGGGAGACAGGTGGTTTAGCCATTTGATCAGGCTGCCTTTGCTGTTTCGAGCGCGCCATTTATGGCGGTGTCGAGTTTGTCGACGATCTCGGCGACATGGGTTTCATCGATTATGTAGGGCGGGGCCAGCAGCACATGATCGCCTTCCAGACCGTCCACTGTGCCGCCCATCGGATAACACATCAGCCCGCCAGCAAGGGCGCGCTTCTTGATGTCGGCATTGAGTTTTAGTGATGACGGGAAAGGTTGTCTGGTCTCCTTGTCGGCGACCAGTTCGACGCCGAGAAACAGCCCGCGTCCTCGCACATCGCCGACATTAGGGTGCTGCCCGAAACGTGCCTCCAGCGCGCTTAGCAGCTTCGCGCCTGTATCGTTGACATTGGCAAGCAGGTTGCGCTGCTCGATCTCCTTTAGCACAGCGACACCAGCTGCACAGGCCGCCGGATGGCCCAGATAGGTATGCCCGTGCTGGAAGAAGCCGGACCCCTCCTCGATCGCCGAGTATATTTCGCCGGAGCACAGCATCGCACCAATCGGTTGAATGCCTGCGCCAAGCCCCTTGGCAATGCAGACGATATCAGGGCGGACATTGTCGCACTGCTCGGATGCGAACAGTGAGCCTGTCCGGCCCATGCCGCACATCACTTCGTCGAGGATCAGCAGGACGCCGTACTTGTCACAAATCTCGCGAATGCGGGCATAGTAGCCGGGCACGGCTGAGACCGCGCCGAGCGTGGCACCTACCACCGGTTCGGCAATAAAGGCAGCCACAGAATCTTCGCCCAATTCGAGTATCTTCTCTTCAAGCTGATTGGCGACGCGCTGACCATAGGCCTCGGGCGTTTCACCTTCAGCGGCCCAGCGCCAGAAATAGCACGGATCGATGTGGTGCATGGCAGCGGTGAGGAACGGTTCAAACTGCTTGCGCCGCCAGCGATTGCCGCCGGCAGCCAGCGCACCCAGCGTGTTGCCATGGTAGCTCTGCCACCGTGCGATCACATGACGCCGGTTCGGCTCGCCCTTCTCAAGGAAGTATTGCCGGGCAAGCTTCATGGCCGCCTCGGTTGCTTCCGACCCGCCGGAAACAAAATAGACCCGGTCGATCCCGGCTGGTGCGCGCTCGATCAGCATGTCAGCCAACTCTTCGGCCGGCTCTGACGTGAAGAAGCTCGTATGAGCCCAGGCGAGCTTGTCGAGCTGCGCCTTGACCGCTTCATGCACGGGGCCGGGCGAGTGGCCGAGGCACGAGACTGCTGCGCCGCCGCATGCATCGAGGTAGCGCTTGCCGCCCGCATCAATGATGTAGGGACCATCGCCTGCAACTGCTACGGCGGGGTTCAGCTTGGTATGGCGGGGAAAGACTTTTGACATGGAGTGTCTGCCTTGCTGGGAGTATCAGGCCGCTTCGCGCAAGCCAAGAATGTCGCGTGCCTGAGCCCATGTCGCGACAGGACGTTCGTACTTCTCGCACAGCTCAACCGTGCGCTTGACCAGGGCTGCGTTGGATGGCGCAAGCGTATTGCGGTCGAGCCGGACATTGTCCTCCAGGCCGGTGCGGGCGTGACCGCCAGCAGCAATGCACCACTCGTTCAGCACAATCTGGTTCTGCGCAATGCCTGCGCCGCACCACTTTGCATCCGGCGCCAGGCGCTTTAGCGTCTTCACGTAGAAGTCGAACACGTCCTTGTCGACGGGCATGGCGTTCTTCACGCCCATCACAAACTGCACGTATAGCGGCCCCTTGAGGCGGCCGTCCTCAGACATTTTTACCGCCTGAAAGATATGGCTCAGGTCAAACGCCTCAATCTCGGGTTTGATGTCGTATTTCAGCATTTCACCAGCAAGCCAGTCGACCAGGTCCGGCGAGTTCTCGTAAACGCGCGTCGGGAAGTTGTTGGAGCCGACCGTGAGCGAAGCCATGTCCGGCTTCAGCGGCAGCATGCCGCCGCGTTCGCGGCCCGCACCCGAGCGGCCCCCGGTCGAATACTGGATGATCATGCCTGGGCAATGTTTCTTCAGGCCTTCACCGAGACGGGCAAACTTTTCCGGGTCTGATGTGGGTGTCTCGTCGTCGTTGCGCACGTGGCAGTGGGCAATGGATGCGCCTGCCTCAAAGGCTTCATGGGTCGATTCGACCTGCTCGCTGATGGAAATGGGTACAGCGGGGTTGCTGGCCTTGGTTGGCACCGAGCCGGTAATGGCGACACAGATGATGCAAGGATCAGACATTCTTGGTTTCCTCGGAATTCAAGTTTGGTTTGTTTGCGCCCAACTGACAACAGCCGTCAACCGCAACACACCACAAGTCAGCCATGCATATATACCACAAGAAAAAGGGCCGCATCGAAATGCGGCCCGTCAAGTCACTGCGAGAACTGTTGTCTGGCTCAGTCGATGCCGCCGGCCTTGTTCTTGTCGTCGTCACCACCATCGGGCGTCACATCGAGAATGCGTGCACGCTGGGTGATCTTGACCTCGCCTTCCTTGCAATTTTCCATGCAAGGCGCCTTGCCATCTGCAAGTACGGGCGTATCCGGGCGTGGGTCATCGATGAAGTTGGCTTCATTCGGCATCTTGACCGAGGTGAAGTTTTCCTTCGACAGCTCGAAGTCTGAATCGACGATGTCGTTCATGTTCAGCAGGTAGGCCGTGATCGCATAGACCTCATTCGGCTCCAGCGACTGGGCTTCTCCGAACGGCATGGCGCGGTAAACATAGTCCCAAACCGTCGACAGGTACGGCCAGTAGGAGCCGATGGTTTTCACCGGACGGTCTGCCTTGAGCGTGCCCTGACCACCTGCGAGCACCGGCCAACGGTCCACGCCTTCGCCAAAGTCGCCATGGCAGGAGGCGCACTTCTCCGCGAAGATCTCTTCACCTTCTGCCACCGTGCCCTTGCCTTCCGGCAGGCCCTTGCCATCGGGACGGATGTCGATGTCCCAGGCCTTGACCTCGTCGCCGGTTGCTTCGCGGCCCAGATTGAACTTGCCGGCCAGCGCAGGCGTGATGAAGGCAGCCAGCGCAGCTGCCGTGATGAGGGCTTTAAGAGACTTCGACATTTTCCACCTCACCGTTGGCCTTCACGTGCCAGGTCTGGATACCGTTGTTGTGATAGATCGAGTTCGAGCCACGCTCTGCACGAAGCTGCGACTTGGTCGGCTGCACATAGCCGGTGGAGTCCATCGCACGCGATTGCAGCAGCAGCGGCGAACCATCCCAGTCGAAGTCGTAGTAGAAACGGTGGATCGACTTGTCGAGGCTCGGTCCGTCAATGCGCGCCTCGCGCCAGTTCTTGCCGCCGTCGATCGACACGTCAACGCGGGTAATGGTGCCGCGGCCTGACCAGGCCACGCCGGTCAGTACGGTCTGACCCTTCTTGTGCAGCAGTGGCGCCTGCGGGCTGGGGTTGGTAATGACGGATTTTGCGTCCATCTCCCAGGTGAAGCGCCGTGCCTTGCCGTTTTCCAGAAGGTCGGTGTACTTCGAGGTTTCCTCGCGGTGGTGCCAGGGCTCATCGCCCACTTCAATGCGGCGCAGCCACTTGACCCACATGTTGCCTTCCCAGCCCGGAACCACCAGGCGCAGCGGGTAGCCCTGCTCGGGACGAAGGGCTTCGCCGTTCATCTTGAAGGCAACAATGCAGTCTTCCAGCGCCTTGAACATCGGGATGGAGCGGGTCATGGCCGATGCGTCAGCACCTTCCGGCATCACCCACTTGCCGTTTGTCTTCACGCCGGCTTCTTCGAGCAGGTACTTCAGCGGCACACCGGTGTACATCACGTTGTGCACCATGCCGTGGGTGAACTGGCAGCCATTGAGCTGCGCACCGCGCCACTCCATGCCGGAGTTGGCAGCGCACTCGAGGAAGTAAACATGGTTGCGGCGCGGGAAGCGCATCAGGTCCTGCATGGTGAACACGAGAGGCTTGTCTACCAGCCCGTTGATCATCAGCCGGTGCTTGGCCGGGTCCACGTCTGCAATGCCGGCGTGGTGACGCTCGAAGCACAGGCCGTTTGGCGTGATGATGCCGTCAAGCTCGTGCAGTGGCGTGAAGTTTACCGACGAAACAGGGTCAGCCGTCAGCCATTCCACGTTGCGGCGTACCACATTCTTTTCATGTTCGGACGGTGTGCCGTAGGGCCGGGCATCAACGCCATCACCCAGATACTGGTTCCAGTCCTGCTTCTCGAGAATCACGTCCTCGCCCTGCGCGGCGCGTGCAGCGCCACCGGCCAGCGCAGCGCCGCCAAGCGCCAGCCCGCCTCCCAGGAATTGCCGGCGGCTGGCCGGCAGTTTCGACATATCGGTCTTTGATTTTTCTGCCATCGGGTATCTCCTCACCAGATGAACGCAACAATACATTCTTTTATGTGAATATGAAAGCCCTGCAGCCTACATTTTCACGGTGACGGTGGACTGATCCGGCATCTTCACCACCTTTTTCTCGGTGATGTGCTTCTCCATCAGGTCGTAGATGGCGGGGCCTTCGACGTTTTCGTTGACCGATGCCCAGCCGCCGACAGTGTATTTCTTGTCGGCTTCAAGCAGTTCGCCGGTGCTGATGAGACGCATGTCCGAAATCCGGCTGCCCATCTGTTCGTTGGGTGCACAGGTGTAGCTCATGCCTCCCACGCGAACCATGTCGCCGCCTTGCTGGAAGAACGGATCCGGATTGAACAGGTTGTCACAGACATCTTCCATGATTTCCTTGAGCTGGGCTCCGGTAAACTCCAGACGGTAGACGTTCGGGTAGCTCATCGAAGTCTCGGCATAGAGATCATCGATGGTGATGTCCTGGCCCGGCAACAGGGTGGTGCCCCAGCGGAAGCCCGGTGACAGGGCAATCTGCGTATCGCGCTGCTCCATGATGCCCTGGCAGATCAGGTCGTCCCAGGTGCCGTTGAAGTTGCCACGGCGGTAGAGCAGGTTTTCTGTGCTGCCGATGACACGGTTGATCTCGCTCTCGTAGGGCTTGCGCACCTCGTCGATCTTGGCCGCCATTTCGGCATCCGGCGTGATCACGTCGGAGAAGACCGGAATCAGGTTGGAGGAATGACCAACCACCTTGCCGTCTTTCACTTCGAGGTCGATGCGGCCGAGGTATTTGCCGTGCGAACCGGAGGACAACAACAGTGTGTTGCCGATCTCGATGGCATGCGGAATGGCATCGTGAGTATGGCCGGTAACGATGACGTCGATGCCATTGACCACCGAAGCCAGCTTGCGGTCCACATCGAAGCCGTCGTGCGACAGCAGCACAACCACTTCCGCACCATCGGCGCGGGCCTTGTCCACGTTGGCCTGCAGTGCTTCGGGGCGGATGCCAAACGACCACTTGGGGAACATCCAGCGCGGGTTGGCAATCGGGGTGTAGGGCATGGCCTGGCCGATCACGGCAACCTTGACGCCGCCCTTCTCGAACATCGCGGTGCTTTCAAACACCGGTTCGTCCCACTCATTGTCAAACACGTTCGACGCGAGGAACGCATAGCCCATGTTCTCGACGATTTCCTTGACCCGCTCTTCGCCGAAGGTGAACTCCCAATGCCCCACCATAGCGTCAGGCTTGAGCAACTTCATGCAGTCGACCATGTCCTGGCCGTTGGTCTTCAGCGAGGTGTAAGAACCTTGCCAGGTGTCACCACCATCAAGGAACAGCACCTTGTCATCGCCGCGTTCGGCACGGATCGCGTTGACCAGTGTCGCGGTGCGGTCCAGCCCGCCCAGACGGCCATACGCCTTGGCGAGGTTCACGTAGTCCAGATAGGTGTGGGCATAAGCCAGCGAAGAGCCGGCCTCGATACCGAAATGCTTGAGAAACTCTTTACCCACGAGATGCGGCGGAATGCCGGCATAGTCGCCCACGCCGATGTTGGTGTCGGGCGGACGGAAGTAAATCGGCTTCAGCTGGGCATGCACGTCGGTGAAGTGCAGCAGGGTTACCTGACCCTTGGAGTCAAACTTCAACAGGTCGTCCTGCGTGAGTTTCTGCTGCGCCAGTGCGCGCGCGAAATTGCCGGAAAAGCCAGCCGCAGCGCCGACGGCGATGGAGGCATTGACGGTGTACTGCAGGAAGTCTCGTCTGGTGAACATGACCGTTACTTTCGTGTTTCAGTCGGATTTTGGTTACAAAAAAGGCGGGCAGATGGGTTCAGCTGCCCGCCGCAGTCGTTGAATGTGTGAGCCGGTTACTGGCGCACGGCAGGCGTCTCCACCGACAGGCCGGTTCCACGCCAGGTGACGTAGGTCTCCAGTGCCATCAACTCGTCTGAGAATGCCTTGGGGTATTCTGCACGGGTGTCACGAATGCAGCCGCGGAAGCGGTTGTGCACCGAGATCAGATTGCCCTGCTTGAGACGATAGGTCGGGAAGCCGTTGATCTGACCCTGGCTGAGGTGGTCAGCGCGGATCATCTTGCCCATGTTGTCTTCGTGACAGGTCGCGCAGGACATGTTCAGCTGGCCCGTGCGGGTGTAGTACATTTCCTTGCCCTGATCCCACCACTTCTGCATTTCGCCCTGGGACAGGTCGATCTTTACCGGAATGCCCAGTGACTGGTGCTTGATATAGGCTGTCAGTTCTTTCTGGCCGCCCTTGTCAAACTCAAGCGGCTCGGCACCCATGTTGTCTTCGCGGCAGCGGTTGATCTGCAGCTCGATGTTGATCGGACGCTTGGTCTTCTCATCCCACTTCGGGTAGCTGGCGCCGACGCCCTTCATGCTCTCGGCAGCATCGCCGTGACAGGATGCGCACGACTTGCCTGCAGAACCTTCAACCTTGTTCCACATAGCTTCACCAGCCTCAACGCCCAGCATGCCGGGGTTGTTGAAGCTGTCTGCTTCCAGTGCGCGTGTTTCGGTGGTGCGGAACAGCCAGCCGGACAGAACTTCGTCAAATGGATGGCCCTCGGGTGCCTTTGTCTTGGTCACCATGTCCTTGCCGTCAATCGACAGCTTTTCGTCGACCGGGTCAGCCACGAGCGAGCTGGCGCTCGCCAGGGTGACTGCAGCAAAGGCAGCAGCAGTGATTGTCAGTTGTCTTTTCATCGTTTCCTCCCGGGCTTTGCCCGCGAGCCGGGCCGCGCTTTTGCCGGCCCGTCCCCGCAGGTGTCCCGTTTTAGCTGACTTCGATCTTCTTCTCGTCGGTGTAAACCGTTCCGTCGTCATCCACCCAGCTGAACTTGAACGTTCCAGACTCGTTCACCTTGGCGTTGAACTCGAAAAACGGGTTGGCCGAAATCGCCGGATCGAGATCACAGGTGAACACCGGTGCGCCGTTAAATTCGCAGGTGAACTTGTTGATGATCTTCCGCGGGATGATGTTGCCTTCCTTGTCCTTGCGAACACCCGACTCCATCTTGTGGCTGATCAGGGTCTTGATGGTGATGACATCACCCGCCTTCGCAGACTTGGGGACCTTTACGCGTGGTTTTGACATTGTCGTATATCCTTCTTCCGTGCCTTAGCCGCCGCAGCCGCCGATGGTGACCTTGACCTGCTTGGTGTCGGAGAACACCGAGCCGTCCTTCATCTTCGCGACAGCAATCACGTCCTGGGTCTTGGCCAGGCGCATGCGGGTTGTTGCAGCAGCAGCGCCGCTCAGTTCAGTGAAGTGGAAAGTGGCAACAGCCGGGTTCGGGTTGCCGTCTGCGAGGATCATGACCGACTCCACGAGGTCGTCACCGCTCATTGCGCTCTCGACTTCCACGGAAATTGGCACAGTGTTGCCGTTTTCGGCGATTTCCGGCGCGGTCAGCGTGATCTTGCCAGCTGCAGGTTCCTTGCCGCCGGTAAAGTCCATGATCCGCTTGGTGGTTGCTTCAGCCGCAGCGAAAGCCGGGGTGAACTGCATGCCGGACACGGCAAGCGCTGCAGCGCCACCGGCCAGGCCAAGGGTTTGTCTTCTGGTAAGCTTCATTGCTTGTCTCCTATTCCTTGAGCGTGGCGAGGTAGGCCACCACGTCTTCGACCTCCTGCGCTGACAGGATGGTCTTGCCGACAGACTTTTCGCGAACGTCCTTGCCAACTTCCAGCGTGTAGAAGCCCGGCATGATCGTGTCTTCAAAGGTCTTCTTTGCGTTGGTGATGATCCCGCGCAGCTGTGCTGCGTCATAGCGATCTGCAACGCCGTTCAACTCAGGCCCCACGTTGCCGTGGAACAGCTGATCCTTCTGGTCATCGACCGCGTGGCAGGCAAGGCAATTGCCCAGCTTGCGGTCTGCGAACACCTTGCGGCCATTCGCTGCGTCGCCGGCAGCGCCGGACAGCGACTCTTTCACACCATCATCGGTGAATTTGACATCGGTTGGCGCGATTTCAGCTGCGAACGCCGAAGCAGAAAGCGCTACGGCCAGCCCTGCGCCTGCGATGATTGATTGCAGGTTTGCCCTCATCAGTTTCCTCCAAACTGCTTATTATCGTTGCCCCGCACCCTAAATGAGGAATCGCTCAGGGGCAAGACAAATTCACACTTTTGAATGCTTGAGTGTGTTTTGTGCACAAGTCACGACTGCTTGATTTTTTGGCTGACCATCAGTCAGTGTTCTTTTTGCCAGCGGCCTGGCGCTCGCGAATGCGGCGGCCATGGTAACGCTGAAAGTCCTCGTCGGTGTCGTAGCCCTTCTGGTGAACCCACTGGAACATGTCGAGGAACGTACCTTTCCTGAAGGCACCCGGCATGACTGCCACCTTGAGTGCGTTGACGTCCTTTCCCTCGGCGGCATCTTCGGGCAGAAAGAATATGGTCGGGGTGAAGTTGACGCCCCATTTGCGTGCAGCCGACTTTTCAGTCAGCGTCTCGCCGTCGGTGTCGATAACTTCTTCGTCGCCGTACAGATTGTACTGCACCACCATGAAATTGGCCTTGATGAAGTCGCGGACTTCCGGGTCCACCAGCACGGTTTCGTGGACCTGCCTGCAATAGATGCAGCCGCGCTGTTCGAAGATCAGCGCGAGGCGCTTTCCCTCAGCCTTGGCCTGGGCCATGTCTTCCTTGATGTCGCGGAAAGTCTGCGAGAACCAGGGTTGTTTGTGCAGGCCGTCATCTCCAACCTCTGCTGCCTGCGCTGGCAATGCAAGCCCCGCAAACAGCATCAATACTGCAATCAACGTCCGCATGATTTCCTCCTGTTATCCGATCGTTCCCAGCCCCGGAAAAAGCTCGAGCATATAGTAGGCCAGCCAGGACATGGCTCCGGTAATGAACAGAATACCTGTCAGAACCAGCAGTCCGCCAGTCACTTTCTCGACGAGCCCCATGTGCTTGCGGAACCGCTTCATCGCATCCATGAACGGGCGGAAGAACACCGCTGCCAGGATGAATGGGATGCCGATACCAAGTGCATAGGCCAGCAGTAACATGGCACCACGCAATACATTCGCTTCCTGGCCGGCCAGGAACAGGATTGCCGCCAGTACCGGGCCCACACAAGGTGTCCAACCGAATGCGAATGCAAGCCCGACCAGATAGGCTCCAAACAGGCCAACCGACTTCTTCGGCCCTTCAAGCCTGATGTCGCGGTACAGCAAGCCTATCCGGAAGACGCCGAGGAAATGCAGGCCGAGAATGATGATGATGACGCCGGCTACAATGGACAGCGTGTCGAGGTGCCGGGTGATGAAGCTGCCGAGAAAAGACGCGCTTGCGCCCATCGCCACGAAGACAGTCGCAAAACCGGCGACAAACGCGATTGCCGACATGACCACCTTGCGCCAGGCCGCGGCTGGCATGTTCTCGTCGCTCAGTTCATTGATCGACGTGCCTGCCAAAAAACACAGGTAGGGTGGCACAAGCGGCAAAACGCAGGGGCTGGCAAATGACAACAATCCCGCGACCAGCGCACCGAAGAGGTTGATGTCGAGATCCATGCCGGCCAGCACCTTGAACTTTGGTTGAAGTTATTCATATTCAAACTTTGTAATTTGTTGTAAAGTGAATTCATGAAACGGATACACAGTCGAATCGTCGGGTGGGCTGCTGGCATGGCATTGTTTGCCATTGCAGGCCTTGCGCTGTCCGTTCCCGCCAAGGCCGCCGAATTGCTGATGCTGGAGCAGGCTGGCTGTTATTGGTGCAAGGTCTGGGATGAAGAAGTCGGCGATGGCTATAACAACTCGTCCGAAGGCAAGCTTGCGCCATTACGCCGGGTGGACATTCACCAGAAGCTGCCCGATGATCTCAAAGGGCTGAACAAGGGGCGCTTCACACCGACATTCGTTGTATGGCATGAAGGCCGCGAGATCGGCCGCATACAGGGCTATCCCGGTGGACACTTCTTCTGGCCGATGCTGCAGGACATTCTGAAGCAGGTAGATCCTTCAATCACGGATGCCGCGCAAGGCGGGTCCAAATCCTGAGCCGAATGACGGAAAGGGTTTTTTGAACATGACAGCAGCACTGGAACTGGACAGCGAAGCTATCCTCAACGACATGATGTCGAGCGCCAAGGATGCAACGGATTTCCTGAAGGCGTTGGCGCACGAAGGCCGGCTGGCCATCTTGTGCAAACTTTCCGACGGTGAGTGTACGGTGACCGAGCTGGAAGAAATGCTGTCTGCCCGGCAGGCTGCTGTTTCGCAGCAACTGGCGCGGTTGCGGCTTGAGGGGCTGGTGGATACCCGCCGCGAAGGCAAGACCATTTACTATTCCATCGCAGACCCGAAGGTGAAGCGCATGATTGCACTTCTCTATGAAATGTTCTGCGAGAAATCCTGCTAGCGCAGCTTGGTATTTGTGGCTACCATTGAGGCACAAGTCACGCACTTGTGCTGCGCAAGAATAACAACAACAGCGGCTATCCGGTCAAAGGCGGCAACAAGATCGCCCTTTGTGAGGAACGGGTAATGGAGGAACTCTCGCCGGGCGCGATTGCAGCTCTTGGCGGTCTGGTCGGCGGAATGGCGTTGGGCTTTGCCGCCAGATGGGGGCGTTTTTGCACCCTTGGAGCCATCGAGGACGCCACCCTCGCCAATAGCCGTGGGCGGTTGTCGGCCTGGTGGCTTGCCATCGCCGTTGCCATGTTCGGCACCTTCGCGCTCGATCATGCCGGTCTCATCAAGATGACCGACAGCTTTTATCTGGTTTCTCCTACCACGATCATCGCCACAACAGTAGGTGCCTTCCTGTTCGGGCTGGGCATGTCCCTGGTCGGTACATGTGGTTACGGAACGCTGGCGCGCATTGGTGGCGGCGACCTCAAGTCCATTGTCACATTCGTGTCGCTGGCGGTGGTGGCCTATGCCACCATGAGCGGCTTGTCTGCCTATGTGCGGGTTTGGCTGTTCGGCTTGCCGGAAGCGGCGCCTGCACCGGCGGGCTTTGCTCATCTTGCGTCACGCAGGATTGGCGGTGACGCCCACATCTGGGGCTATCTGTTTGCCACTCTGATTGCCGCTGTCGCACTGATGAACCGGGATCTGCGCCGGGAGAAGCGCTATCTTGCAACCGGCCTTATTGCCGGGCTGGCGATCACGTCCGGCTGGTTCGTCACCGGTTACCTCGCACACGATGACTTCGAGCCTCATAGACTGGAGTCCTTCACATTCACCGGACCGCCCGGTGACGCTCTCATGTACATCATGACCGCCACCGGTGCGTCTCTCGAATTCGGGATTGGCGCGGTCGCTGGCGTCATACTCGGTGCTTGCCTGACCACCATTGGCCAGGGGTACTTCCGCTGGGAAGCCTGCGATGATGCGCGCGAAATGCGCCGGCAGATGCTGGGTGGCGCGCTGATGGGCTTTGGTGGTGTAACGGCGGTTGGATGCACGGTGGGGCAGGGCATGTCGGCATTCTCGACGCTCGCCTTCACCGCGCCGGTGGCCTTTGCTGCCATGTTCTGCGGAGCGTGGCTCGGGCTGCAGTTGCTGGTTCACGGAACCTGGCGGGATGCCTGGGACATGCTGGTTGAGACGCTCCGGCCAACCCGGTCGCCGGGTAAGGAGCAGACCCCGTCTCACAGAAACTGATTTGACCATCCATGCTGCAGTGCAGCTTGACATTACGTCGCCAATTCAAAAACATTCATAAATATTATTTATTGAATGTATTGCCGGGGGAGGCCGCAAACAGATGACGGGAAGGTTGGTGCGCCGGGGGCTTGTCGCGTTGGTAATGGCAACGCTGCCATTGCCGGCGGCTGCAGAAGAGCAGGTCAAGGGCGACATCGAGTATGGCGAATACCTGTCAGCTGAATGCGTGGCCTGCCATCAGACCAAGGGGCACAACCCGGGCATCCCGCAAATTGCCGGCATGAACGCGACCGGCATGGTGGCCATCCTCAGGGCTTACAAGGCCAAGGAACTGGAAAACGCCACCATGCAAACCATAGCAGCCCGGCTGGACGATGAACAAATGGCGGCGTTGGCGGTGTTCTACGCATCGCTGCCAGCAGAATAGCAAAATGGAGGAAACAGAATGACAACTTTCAACAGAAGGCGGTTCAATACCCTTTTTGCCGGCACAGCCGCGACAGGCATGCTGGCAATGCCGAACATTGCACGCGCAGCAAAGCCGAAAGTCGTGGTGGTCGGCGGTGGTGCGGGCGGCGCCACGGCGGCGCGCTACCTGGCCAAGGACTCGAAGGGTGCAATTGATGTAACGCTGGTCGAAGCGTCCAAACGCTATTACACCTGCTTCTTCTCCAACCTCTACCTGGGCGGATATCGCGACTACGATTCCATCGGTCACGGCTATGACGGCCTTGCCTATGGTCACGGCATCAACATGGTCCATGACTGGGCGTCTTCGGTCGATGCCGCCGGCAAGAAGCTGATGCTGGCCAGCGGTGCGTCACTGTCTTACGACAAGCTGGTTCTCTCACCGGGCATCGATATCAAGTACGACAGCGTCGCCGGTTACTCGGTCGAGGCTCAAAATGCCATGCCGCATGCCTGGAAGTCCGGCACCCAGGTCCAGTTGCTGAAGGCGCAGGTGGAGAACATGAAGGAAGGCGGCACCTATGTGATGGTGGCCCCGCCAAACCCATACCGTTGCCCGCCGGGACCCTACGAGCGGGTGTCCATGATTGCGCACATCTTCAAGCAGAAGAACCCGACGGCCAAGATTATCATTCTTGATCCCAAGGAGAAGTTCTCCAAGCAGGCGCTGTTCATGGAGGGCTGGCAGAAGCACTATCCGGGCATGGTCGAGTGGATTGGTGCCGGCATGCACGGGGGCATCAAGAGCGTTAATCCGGAAACCATGGAAATCGAAACCGATCTGGATACGTTCAAGGCTGATGCCGCGACAGTCATCCCGGGCCAGAAGGCAGGTTCAATTGCCTTTGCTGCCGGCGTGACCGATGGCGACTGGGCACCCATCGTGCCGGCGACCATGGCCTCGCGTGCTGACGAAAACATCTTCGTGCTGGGCGATGCTTCGGTTGCCTCGGCCATGCCAAAGTCCGGCTTCTCGGCCAACTCGCAGGCCAAGGTTGCAGCCAATGCCATTCGCGGTCAGTTGACCGGATCCAAGGTGTTCCCGGCCCGGTTTGCGAATACCTGCTGGAGCCTCATCAGTACCGATGATGGCGTCAAGGTCGGCGCCAGCTACACCGCCGGTGAAGAGAAGATCGAGGCAGTCGACACCTTCATATCCAAGACCGGTGAAGACGCCGCCCTGCGCAAGGCCACCTACGACGAGTCCGAAGGTTGGTATTCATCGATTACCACGGACATGTTTTCCTGATTCGAGCCTGGGGCTCATCAACAACGAAGAGGGCGCCCGGCTCATGCCGGACGCCCTTTCTGGTTTCCGATGGTGTAGAAGCTTATTCCGCAGGTTGCAGAGCGGTGTTCAGCCCGTTGCCGGTCTGTTGCACGCGGCGGCGAGCCTCAACCGCCATGGCAGCGTAACCTCCGCCAGCAATGGCCAGTACCGCAATGACTGATGCAAAGGAGGCAGTGCTCAAGCCTGACAGACCCTGACCCACTGAGCATCCAAGCGCGGTGACACCGCCAAACCCCATCAGCACGCCGCCGGCAATATAGCGCAACAGTGAGCCTTCGCTCTGGAAACCTCTGAACCGCAGACGGCCACCAATGAGCGCGCTGCCAAAGGCACCAGCCAGCACACCACCTAGCAGGGCGATGACATAGTTCGCGCTGACACCGGTGAAGATCATCAGGTATTGCAGGCTTTCACCAACCGGCGCAACGAAGCTGAGTGACTGCAGCTGGGTCGGTTCGAATTCGTCGAAGCCGACAATGCCGGCGACAGCCCAGCCGGCGACCACGGACAGGCCAACCAGCGCACCCGTGACCATGCCGCGAACACCATGGCGTGAGACTGCCCAGGTCAACAAAGCCAGCAGCACGGCGCCAATGACACCCGCCACGGCGAGGTGGGACACTGAAGCTGCAGAATACACTGAGGCGACGGTGGTGCCGGTATCGGCAGCATCGCCCAGCCAGATGCGCGGATAGGACAGAAGCCCGCGCAGGGTTGCGTAGCCGGCAATGCCGGTGACTATCAGCGTGACCAGTGAACGGCCGTTTCCGGAGGCGGCCAGCACCAGCAGGCGGCTGACGCAGCCCCCCGCCAGGACCATGCCAATGCCGAACAGCACACCCCCCGTGACCAATGCCAGCGGCTGAATGCCAACCGACCAGTAGATGGATTGGGCAAGATCAATGTTCTGTGTAGCGAACAGGGCTTGCGTGCCCAGCAATGCAACCAGAACAGCGGCAAGGTATTGCTTGGTTCGCACGTAGCCATTGGCCGAAGCGTCCTCGCGCTCTGCACCCGGGGCCCATTCGGCAAGGGCAGCGCGCGCGCAATAACGGCTGTATTCTGCGACTGCGCCAAAAAATATACCAACCACGAAGGCAGCCCATACCACCAGCGTGGCGGTGCCATATTGTTCGCGAAGAAGATCAAGTTGCTCGAGCATGGGAACACTCCTTGTCTGCTGCCTTGGCAATGTTTGCCACGCAGTTCGAAGCGTTCTTTATATCAAACGATGCGTTCGGGCAACCCCTACTCGAACTCCATCTGCTGGAATACGCGGCCTGCGTTCCTGGTCGCCAGTTCCTTGAACGTGTGCAGATGCTTGTAGGGAGACTGGTCTACGTAAAACGCTTCGTCGAGCCCGCCGCCACCATCAATGTGCTCGCGGATCTTGCCGCGCAGATACACAAGATAATCGTGCGTGTAGCGGCGCACCTGGGCCATGTTGGTCGGGTGGCCGTGGCCAGGAATGACGTACACCGCGCCAAGCTTTTCGAATTCGTTCTCCCAGGTTTCCACCCAGGAGGCTGTGTCGGTGTCATCGAAGATCGGCAACAGGCGCTCATGGAAGGCCATGTCGCCGGCAATCACCAGCTTCTCTTCCGGCAGCCAGACCTGCATGTCGCCGGGGCTGTGGGCTGGTCCGAGGTGAAGCAACTCCACCTTCATGTTGCCCATCGACACGTCTTTCCTGTCAGAAAAGGTCTCATCCGGCACCTTGGCGCAATTGTTTTCTGCGCGGTCTTTCAACCGGGCTTTGGCTGCCTGCAGGATCTGGTGACTGCGCTGTTCAAACTCATGGGCGGCGTCTTCGTGCGCGATGATTTTCACGCCCTGCTTGGCCCAGTAGCAGTTGCCAATCGCGGCATGGCCCTGACCGTTTTCGTTGACCACCAGTTTGACCGGCTGGTCAGTCACTTCCTTGATCTCCTTGTGCAGGGCTTCAGCCAGCCCATACGAGCCACCGCCATTGATGACTATCACGCCATCTCCGGTGATCAGAAAGCTGAGGTTGTTGTTGTGACCGGCGTTCTCGTAGGTCGGCGGTGCAGTCGCCCCGATAGAGGTCCACACATTCGGGATCACCTCGACAGGTTTCGAGTAGAGCAGCGAGTCCGGGTACTGATCGGCAATGTTCTCGTTGGCGTGAAGTGGTGAGCTGAGTGTCAACAGTCCGGCAGTCAGAAGCGCCGCCGCAATGGTCTTGAAGGAGCTGGTCATCGTCTTTGTCCCTGTTATCCGGCGGTGTACGAGAAAACGTTGTTCTTCTTCTCAACGTAGCCCAAGCCCGGGTGTGGCAGGTGATAACCGATCATATGGGTCTTGTCGGTAGCGAGCCGGTCGAGCAGCGCCTTGCGGGCCTTCACGCCCTGCGCCGGGTCCGAGTCGGTGCCCATTTCCCATTCCGGATTGGAGAATGAATAGGCCGCATTGGTGATCACATCGCCAACCACCATGACGCTCTCGCTGCCGTTGTGGATCACGTAGGAGGTGTGACCCGGCGTGTGTCCGGCGGTATCAAAGGCCTCGATGCCAGGCAGGACTTCCGAACCGGGTTTGAAGCGGGTCGTCTTGTCCTTGATCACTTCCATGTTGTTCCTGGCGCCCACCGCGAATGACTGGCGGTCTTCCGGTACCTTGTTCACCGTTTCAGGGTCGAACCAGTAATCCCACTCGGCTTGAGACATCTGGTACTCGGCGTTCGAGAAGACCTCTTCATCGAAGTCATCCTTGACGCCCCAGATGTGGTCCGGGTGGGCATGGGTAAACAGAACATGGGTGATATCGCCGGTGGCAACGCCGATGGCGTCCAGCGCTTCGGCAATCTTTCCGGCGCTGGACATGAAGTTTGGCCCCGAGCCAACGTCGAACAAAACGGTGCGCTCACCATCCCTGAACAGCGTCAGGTTGAGCGGAGATTTCACCGTGGACCCCTCGATCGGGTTGGCTTTCAGGAACGCATCACGATCTGCCTCCGGCACGCGACCCAGCACCATCGAGACTGGCAGCTGCAGATGCCCGTCGCTGACGATGTCAATCTGCGCACTACCCAGCTTCATGTTGGCAGCTGCCCAGCTGCGGGTGGTCGTCAGGCTGGCAACGGCACCAGCAGCCGCAGCCGAGGCCATGAGATGTCGGCGGGTGATCATGATTGCGTCCTCCCTGGATCGCGAGTGTTCAAATATACAAAATATTGAATGTGTTGCCGGATAGCAAGCGCATTGGCTGTGCCATCCGGCTTCTGGCCATCCATTGACCTCCGTCAATGCGCCCTTGATGGAGTGCCGGTAGCGTTTGCATGTCCAATCGTAAGGAGCACGTCCATGCCGCACTGCAGGCCGAAGTCCGGAGTTCACCGAAAGCACTTGATGGCAGGTATGCTGTGTGCCGCGCTCGCTGTTGCGGGCCTGCCCGCCACGGCGACCACGCCTGAAGGCGGATCGCTAACCGGCCCGGCAACACCGGAAGAACTGTCTGTCGCCAAGGGTGATTTCATGACCTACTGCAGCGCTTGCCATGGCACGGATGCAAAAGGCACTGGTCCGGTTGCAATGGAGTTGAAGACGCGGCCAGCCGATCTGACCCGGATTGCCCAGCGCAATGGTGGCAAGTTCGACCGTGAAGCCGTGTACAAGACCATTGAAGGTCTCGACATGCCGGCCTCGCACGGTTCGGCGGAAATGCCCGTGTGGGGTGCGTGGTTCGTACACCAGGCAGTGGGCGAGGGGGTCTTGCTTGACGATGCGCGCACCGCCGCCAGCCAGGCCACCAAACGCATCAACAATTTGGTGAAGTTTCTGGAGACCTTGCAGAAATAGCCGGTGCGCCATGTTGGGAGGCATGAGGCCGATGAGCCAGCTCGTATTCAGTGACGATGACCGCCTGTTCGATGGCCAGTGCGTCCGTTTCAAGGGCCGCGCCGGAGAGGAGGAAGTTCTTTGTGGTGTGACCGTTTATGCGCTCAAGCACCATTGCCCCGGCTTGCCGCTGGACGGGCTGCTGCCGGCAGAACTTTTTCTCGAAGCCTATGATCGGCTGGCCCAGGACATCCACCATGTCGCGCGGGGAAAGTATGACGCCGGTGATTTTGAAACATCCGGGCCCGTCAAGGTCATGGTGCACGACCATGATTTTGTTTGAGCGCGTGATCCACTTCAGGCAGGAGGCTGTTCAAGTGTTTACCCAGTCAGTTCTTGCCGCTTCCATGCTGTTTGCCATTGCAAGCACGCTGCAGGCGGCTGAAACCACCGGGCGGCAGTCATTCGATGCAGCCGCGCTGTACAAGGCCAGCTGCGCACCCTGCCATGGCACGGCCGGAGATGGCGACGGCCCGGTGGCAGCAGTGCTGGCCAGCGAAGTGCCCAGACTTGATGACCTTACCAAGCGCAATGAGGGCGTGTATCCGGCTGAGTATGTCCGCGATCTCATTGATGGCCGCAGCGAAATTGGTGCCCATGGCAGCCGTGAGATGCCAGTCTGGGGGCTGAGGTTCCAGCGGCTGCATGAAAGTTCGCAAGCCCCCGGTGCAGAAGCGACGGATGAAGCAAAGGCTTCCGCGCAACTGCTGATTGGCCAGCTTGTGGAGTATGTGAGAACCCTGCAGGCTGATCCATAGCAGGCATTGGCAATGTGTTGGGCGCCCGAGCAATTCAACAAGGAGGAGACCAAAATGAATGCGATCAAGACAGCCTCACTGGCAGGTGTTGTGGCATTGGCTGCAAGCATCACCAATCCTGTCCATGCGGCGGATGACATGTTGCCGATGAAGACCGTTGAAGCAGCCTTCGATACGGTGTTTCAGGATCTGACTGACGCCGTGGTGAACCGCGGACTGGTCATCGACTATACCGGCCACGTGGACACCATGTTGTCGCGTACGGCCAGCGTGGCTGGCAGCGGCAAGTCTCCTTACGCAAATGCCCGCTACATGCAGTTCTGCTCTGCAACGCTGACCCATGAGGCTGTTGCTGCAGACGCCTCGAACATCTCCATGTGCCCATACCTCCTGTTTGCGTATGAGACGACGGCCGAGCCCGGCAAGGTGGTGGTTGGCTTTCGCCCGCCGGACCTTCGTGGCGACGACGCCTCCAAGGCGGTGAAACAGAAGGTCGAGAAGCTGCTGGGAGAGATCATCAGTGAAGCAGCCGATCAGTAGGCTCGAGCTGGGTGCAGGCGCCTTGGCGGCTTTGTTGCTGTGGATAACACCCGCCGCGGGCCAGGTTGGCTTCGGCCCTTCATGGTTCGAAAATGATGGCCCCGTCACCATCTGGGTGACCATCAGGGCGCGCCGGGGCGAAACGGCATGGGCTGCCTGCCGCAGGGTTTATCAGCGCGACGTCTACCAGGCCGTTCGGCAGGGCAATGGGCGCGTACGGTGCCGCATCGACCACAGCCGCATCTACGATCCGGGCAACGTGCGCCAGAATTTCAACCGGCGCTGACAATACTGATGATCAGGGGACATGGTGGGCGGTACTGGATTCGAACCAGTGACCCCAGCGATGTGAACACTGTGCTCTACCAACCTGTACGGTCTAACGACCTCTCAAAAGACTGAATGAATTCAGCTGCTTATGCAGTCTACGATCTTTTGTAGCTAACCGCAACCACAACCCGAAATAGGCCTTTTGGACGGTTCAGTGTGACACCAGTGTGACAAGGGCTGAATAAGCTTGATAGACCATGTTGTGTAGCGCGCGCCTCAATTAGCTCTAGAGCTTCATGCTAGTCTTTATGGGACGGAACTCGTTAT
>JAWVYF010000003.1:0-33648 GCA_033722845.1 Anderseniella sp.
GTCATTCGGCGGCGACCCTCCGGCTTGCGTCCCTCGGGCCGCACAGGCGGCCGGCGAGGTATTTCTGGAAGTCGTGGATTTCGCGCTCCAGCCAGCTCAACGGCCCTGCCTGGGCCAGCTTGCCGTGGGCACCCTTGAAGATGCCCTCAACGACGAAGCGGTCTTCCTCGTTGACGTGGTCGAAGAAGCTGATCAGGTCCTTCAACGCAGCTTGCCGGTTGGGAAACGCCTCGAGCCGCTCCGGTGCCAGCGCCACGCCGAAACGCACCATCACCTCGCCAACGCCCTTCGGCCTGAGGCTCAGGTACCAGACATGATCAGGGGCGAGCACATACATGTGGGCGGGGAACACCGTCGGCATGATGGAGGTGTAGCGCCATTCATCCGTCAGATAGTCATTGGTGTCGGGCGCGCGGCCATAGGTGGCCGTCTCGTCCTTGGTGAAGGTTTGCCAGGTGAAGTGCGGGCTGACCTCGGCCGGAAAGCGCGTGTCATCAAGGCCAATCCAGCCGCCCAGCGTGCCACGGTGGGCCACCGGCAGGTGGTAGCCTTCCATGAAGTTTTCCGTCAGCAGCTTCCAGTTTGTCTGCCAGACGTGATCCTGCGTCTCGCATGGCACATAGCGGTCCATCCGGTAGCGCGCCACGTGGTCGTTCATCGGGGCCAGCTGTTGCGCAACGGATGGGGCGTCGTTGTTGAGGGTGATGTAGATCCAGCCGTTCCACAGCTCGGTGCGGATCTCGGGCAGGCAGAATGCCTTGCGGTCGAAAGACTGCGAACGGTCCATGTGTGGTGCGCCGCGCAAGGAACCGTCCTGCGAGTAAGTCCAGGCGTGGTAGGGGCAGACCACGACCTTGGTGTTTCCCTTGCCCTCCAGCAGCTGCATCATGCGATGGCGGCACACATTGGAAAACGAGCGGATGGAGCCGTCCTTCTGACGCATGGAGAAAACCGGCTGGTCGCCGATGGAGAAGGTCACATAGTCGCCAGGTTCGGGGATATCGGCTGCAAGTCCCGGGCAGTGCCAGTCCTGCTCGAAGATCGAGCTGATCTCCATGTCGAGGATGGCCGGGTCCGTATACAGCGACGGCGGCGAGCTCATCGCCTGATCCAGCGGGCAGGATGCGCGTTCGGCAAGCAGGTCAAGCGTTTGCGAGGTATCCATCGCGTTCACTCCAGATCAGTCGGGAATGACTGCCGTTACTTCAATCTCTACCACCCACTCAGGGCGCGCAAGGGCCGGCACGACCAGCCCCGTGGAGCATGGGAACACACCTTCAAGCCACTTGCCCATCTCCTGATACACCGCCTCGCGGTAGCGGATGTCGGTCAGGTAGACGACGATGCGGCAGACATGAGACATCTCGGAGCCGGCCTCTTCCAGCAGCATCTTGATGTTTTCCATGGCCTTGGCCGTTTGCTTCGCCGCGTCGCCGACATGCAGGCTCTCGCGGCTGTCAAGGTCTTGCGAGACCTGACCGCGCAGGAACACCATGGTGCCCCGCGCCACAACACCTTGAGACAGATCGTTGTTGAGGTTCTGCTCGGGATAGGTTTCCTTGGTGTTGAAAGGGCGGATGCGTTTGTGAACAGGCATGACGGCAAAACTCCTGAAAGATCGTCGATACATTTAGCCACCGAAATCCGTTTGCGCACAAGCATGTTTCGACTGGGATAACCGTAGGAAATAATGAACCAGAAGCTGACCATCATCGGTGCGGGAATTGTCGGCATGTCGGCGGCACTGTTTGCCCGGCGCGAGGGTTACTCAGTGCGGGTGATCGACAAGGTGCCACCCGGCGAAGGTGCGTCGTTTGGCAATGCTGGCGGGGTGGTCGTGTCCAGCGTAATGCCAACGGTGCACCCTGGCATTCTACTCAAGATCCCGGGCTGGCTCCTGGACCCAAAGGGACCGATCACAGTGCGCTGGCGGTATTTGCCGAAAGCATTTCCGTGGCTGCTGGCAGTGGGCCGCAATGCCATGCCGGACCGGGTCCGGAAGATCACGCAAGCCCGTGCCGCGCTGAGCCTGCGGGCGCTGGAGGACCATCGTAGCGTGTTGAACCAGGCAGGCGCGAGTGACCATCTGGCCATGGACGACGGCCTGATGATCTATGGCACAAAGGCCCAATACGACGCTGACGGCCGCGCCAGGCAGGTGAAGGCCGAATATGGCTACAAGGGCGCTGAACTGTCGGCAGATGAAGCACGCGAACTTGAGCCGGACCTGACGCCCGAGATCTACCGCGCGGTATTCTGGGATGGCTGGCACCGGATCCGCGACCCACATGCCATGGTGAAGCGGTTAGCCGAACAGGTGGTGCGCGAAGGCGGTGAGATTGTGCAGGACGAAGTCACACACATCGACCATGATGGTGGGCGCGCCACACGGCTGCACCTGAAGGCCGGCGGCGAGCAGGCGATTGAGAACCTGTGCATTTGCGCGGGCGCATGGTCACACGAGCTGGCAGCCATGCTGGGCTCGAAGGTGCTGCTGGAAGCCGAACGCGGCTATCACCTGATCATGCAGAATACCGGCGTGAAGCTGGGCCGCGCGATAACCCACGCAGCCCAGCCCGGCGCGGTGACACCACATCATGACGGCCTCAAGATTGCCGGATCGGACGAGATTGCCGGCAATGATGCCCCGCCGGACTGGCGCCGTGCCGAGCAGATGCACGTGTACGGCAAGCGGCTGCTGCCCGCGCTTCGCGAACTGGACGGCAGCGAAAGCAAGTGGATGGGACGCCGGCCCAGCACTCCGGATTCACTGCCTGTGATCTCGGCCTCTGAAAACCTCCAGAATGTGTGGTATGGATTCGGTCATGGCCACCTGGGGCTGACATGGGGACCAACAACCGGCCGGTTGCTTGCAGGACTGATCAGCGGCAAGCCCGCCAACACTGACCTGACGCCCTATCGAATTGACCGGAAATTCTAGCAGGAACAGACATAGCAGATGCGCACCGAAACGCCTCCAACCATCCGCCTGAAGGACTACACTGCTCCGGCTCATCTGATCTCCCACGTGTCGCTTGATGTCAGCCTCGACCCCAGCGCAACCCGCGTGGTGGCAACTTCAAAGGTCAAGCCGAACCCGGCGAGCAAACAGAACGGCAACACGCTGCAACTGGATGGCGAAGAGCTGGCGCTGAAACGCATTTGCATCAATGGCGAGGAGATCGGCGACAATCGCTATCGGGTCGATGGCGAGAAGCTGTTTATCGAAGGCGTACCGGAGGAAGAGTTCGAGCTGACCATCGAGACGGTCTGCAATCCGGACGCCAATACCGCGCTGTCCGGCCTTTATCGCTCCAACGGCGTTTTCTGCACCCAGTGCGAGGCGGAGGGCTTCCGCCGCATCACATGGTTCATTGACCGGCCTGACGTGATGGCAACCTATGATGTGCGCATCGAGGCTGACAAGGCGAGCGTGCCGGTGCTGCTGGCCAACGGCAATCCGGTCGAGCATGGCGAGCTTGATGGCGGCAGACACTTTGCCAAGTGGCACGACCCGTGGCCCAAGCCGTCCTACCTGTTTGCCCTGGTCGGCGGCGACCTGGCCTGCGTGAGCGACACGTTCACCACCATGTCGGGCCGCGAGGTTGAGCTTCGCATCTACGTGGAACAGGGCAAGCAGGACCGCTGCGGCTGGGCGATGGAAAGCCTCAAGGCCTCGATGAAGTGGGACGAGGAGGCATTCGGACGCGAGTACGACCTTGACATCTTCATGATCGTGGCGGTGTCCGACTTCAACATGGGCGCGATGGAGAACAAGGGCCTCAATGTCTTCAACGACAAGTACATTCTGGCCCGCCCGGACACTGCAACCGACCAGGACCATGTGCACATCGAGGCAATCATTGCGCACGAGTACTTCCACAACTGGACCGGCAACCGGATTACCTGCCGGGACTGGTTCCAGCTGTGCCTGAAGGAAGGCCTGACAGTGTTCCGAGACCAGGAGTTCACCTCTGATCTGCGCTCGCGCGCGGTGAAGCGCATCCAGGATGTGCGCACTCTTCGATCGCACCAGTTTCCGGAGGACGGCGGACCGCTAGCACACCCGGTCAGGCCGCAATCCTATATTGAAATCAACAACTTCTACACTGCGACTGTATACGAAAAGGGTGCAGAAGTTGTGCGCATGATGAAGACGCTGCTGGGCGCGGAAAAGTTCTCCAAGGCGCTCGACATCTATTTCGACCGGCACGATGGCGATGCTGCCACGGTGGAGGACTTCGTGGCCTGCATGGAAGATGCCTCGGGCCGGGACATGACGCAGTTTTTCCACTGGTACAACGAGGCTGGCACCCCTGCGGTTACGGCGAAACTGAGCTGGGATGAGGCGAGCTCTAGCGCACAACTGGACGTGACTCAATCGCTGGCACCGACCCCGGGGCAACCGTCGAAGCCTGCCATGCACATGCCACTGGTGACCGGGTTGATCGGGCCGGATGGCCGCGATATGCCGCTGAGGCTCAAGGATGGCGGCGAGGTGGCTGGTGGGGTCCTGGAGCTTCGTGAAGAGCGGCAGAGCTGGACCTTCTCCGGCATCACGGCAAAGCCGGTGCTGTCAATCAACCGCGGGTTCTCGGCGCCGATCACGCTGACCACTGGCCAGCAGGATGACGAGCTGACGTTCCTGATGGGTCATGACAGCGACACCTTCAACCGGTGGGAGGCAGGCCAGACGCTCGCCCGGTCACTGATCATGTCGACCATGCAGGCATTGCATGATGGCGGCACGCCACCTGACATATCGGCGTTTGCCGGCGCGCTTGCGCAAACTCTCGAAGCGGCGGACCTTGAGCCTGCCTTCAAGGCACAGATGCTGGCGCTGCCCAGTGAAGCGGACATCGCCAACATGGTTGGCCGCAATGTCGACCCTGACCTGGTGCAAAAGGCCCGCGACCACGTGCGCGCGCACACGGCGGCACCGCTTGCAGGCACGCTGGAGGAGTTGGCCAAGGACCTGCCACACGGCGACTATTCGCCAGACCCGGACAGTACCGGCCGGCGGTCGCTTGCCTATGGCGCGCTGTCGTTATGGTCAGCCGCCGCCAGGGAAGATGCCGCAACGCTCGCCACTGCCCAGTTCACTTCGGCGCAGCACATGAGCGGGGTCATGGGGCCACTGGGCGTGCTGGCAAGCCTCGACGTTCCACAGCGTGATGACGCACTGGCTGCCTTTCATGACAACTACAGGCAGGACCATCTGCTGGTCGACAAGTGGTTTACCCTGCATGCATTGCGGCCTGATGCGGATGCTGCCGGGCACGTGCGGAAACTGACGGCACATGATGATTTCTCCATTGCCCGGCCGAACCGGGTGCGTGCGCTTATCGGGGCGTTTGCCGGCATGAACCAGGCCGGTTTCAACGCGGCCAGCGGCGAAGGATATGACCTTGTGGCAGAGGTCATCATGAAGCTCGATGAGCGCAACCCGCAGGTTGCAGCGCGCATGGCCGGTGCGTTTCGCAGTTACCAGATCATGGAGGCGGGCCGCCGGGACAAGGCGCGGGCTGCGCTGGCGCGGATCAGGGACAAGGAAGGATTGTCCAAGGATACGCTGGAAATGGTCACCCGGATGCTGGCCTGAACCGGCTGCCACCGCCATCTTGCGCACGCATTCGGGCCAAAAAAACTTCTCTCGAATCTTGCCAAATCACCCTGACTTCGAATCAATGGGGTGCAGTGATTCGGTCGTGTGATCGGGGCTGCACTTTCCTGCGTCAGGCCCCGTTTTGAGTATCTGTCAGGGGCGGCAGACCATCACAAAGCATGACGGATGTTGCCTGGACGGCGTTGCAGCGTGCGGCGATCTCGAGAGGGACTCTTTACCCCATGTCCAAGGCAAAACTTGGCGAGCTGTTTTTCAAGGAGCGGGCGTTGAAGGTCAGCGTCGGCTCCAGACGTGTGCCCGCCATTGCCATTTCCGAACGCATTCTGCGCAACCTCATCACCGGCCTGATCCTGCTGTTCCTGGTAACGCTGGCCACGGCGATGTTCCTGCAGCTGTCAGCCAGCCGTGACCGCTCCATCCAGCTGTCCAACGACAAGACCTCGCTGGTGCTGCGCGCTGCCGCCGGTGACCTTAGCGCGGCATTGGGCATCGGGCTTGGCAGCGATCAGCCGCCGCGTCAGCTGGTGCCGGCAGACTTGCAAGAGGTGCTTCCTGCAGACACCGGTGAGCGCGGCCGGTTGTTCATGGTCAGCGACCTGAACGGGTTCATCAAGACCAGTTATCCGGAAGACCCGGTCATGAACGGCGTCAACCTGTCCACCCTGTTTGGCCAGGATGCGATTGTGGATGCCGGCCGGGCGCTGGGACAGCCGCTGCTCGCCGTAACTCCGGCAGGTGAAGAGGTATACATCGCGATCCGCTCGCTGACCCCCTACCCCGGCCAGATCGCCGTGGTGCACCCGAAGTCACGTGTGCTGGCGGACTGGCGCTCGGCGGTGACACAAATTTCAACGCTGTTCATGGTGACGCTGGGCGTTCTGGTGCTGCTGGGTACGGCCTTTCACTGGCAAGCCGCCCGAGCTGCGGAGGCCGACCAGACGCTGGCGATTGCCACCGAGCGCATGGACAAGGCGCTGGACCGCGGACACTGTGGGTTGTGGGACTGGGACATCGCGAGGGGCCGGATTTTCTGGTCGAAGTCGATGTTCGATATTCTGGGACTGGAGGCAAAGGGCGAGTTCCTGTCCTACGGCGAAGTGGCCGAACGGCTGCACCCGGAAGACGACCCGATTGACCGGCTGGTCGACATCATGCTGAAGGGTGGCAAGCCGGCCATCGACCAGGAATTCCGCATGAAGCACGCACAAGGCCACTGGGTGTGGCTTCGTGCGCGCGCCGAGCTGTCACAGGCGCCGGGGCAGGATGCGCCCAACCTGGTCGGTATTGCCATCGACATTACCGAGCAGAAGAGGCTGGACAAGCTCAACCAGGAGGCCGAGCTGCGCCTGCGCGATGCCATCGAGAACGTGTCGGAAGCCTTCGTGCTGTGGGATGCCGACAACAAGCTGGTGATGTGCAACTCGAAGTACCAGCAGCTCAACAACCTGCCGGCCAGTGTGTGCCGGCCGGGATCGGCCTATGAAGACGTGATGCAGGTGGCGCGCGAACCGCTGATCCGGCAGCGCTCGCCGATCGCGGCAGAAATGAGCGGGCCGAGCCTGCCGGACGGGACGGACGGCAACACGTTCGAAGTGCAGCTGGAGGACGGTCGCTGGCTGCAGATCAACGAACGGCGCACCAAGGACGGCGGCTTCGTGTCGGTCGGCACGGACATCTCAAACCTCAAGCTGCACGAGGAGAAGCTGCTCGATTCCGAACGCGAACTGATGAACACGGTGCGCGATCTGCAGAAGTCTCGCATGGAGCTGGAGCAACAATCGCAGCGGCTGGCCGACCTGGCCGAGAAGTACTCGCGCGAGAAGGCGCGCGCGGAGGCTGCCAACCGGTCGAAGTCGGAATTCCTGGCCAACATGAGCCACGAGCTGCGCACGCCGCTCAATGCCATCATCGGTTTTTCAGAGGTGATCGAGCAGCAGCTGTTCGGCGAAGTGAAGGTGCCAAAATATCTCGACTACGCGCACGACATCCACTCGTCCGGCCAGTACCTGCTGGACGTGATCAACGACATTCTCGACATGTCGAAGATCGAGGCCGGGCGGGTCACGCTGGAAATCGAGAAGTGCGACGTGAAGGGTGTGATCGAGGAGGCGTTGCGCATCGTGTCGGGCCGGGCGCAGGAGGGTGGCGTAACCATTCGCAAGGACTTGCCGGACGCCCTTCACGCGCTGGCCGACGTGCGCTCGCTCAAGCAGGTTCTGATCAATGTGCTGGCCAATGGCGTGAAGTTCACCCAGGAGGGTGGCAGCGTGACCATCTCGGCGCGGCGGGCCGCCAAAAAGGCAGAGATCGTGATTGCGGATACCGGCATCGGCATTCCGGCCAACCAGATTGCCAAGCTGGGCCGGCCGTTCGAACAGGTGGAGAACCAGCTCACCAAGACCCGGTCGGGTTCTGGGCTTGGCCTGGCGATCTCCAATTCTCTGATCCGGTTGAATGAAGGCGAACTTCACATCGCCAGCGAAGAGGGCAACGGCACCACGGTGACCATCACCTTGCCGATAGCGCCCAAAGGCACGCCCAAAAAACGGGTGGTCGAAAGCGATGCGGTGATTGAACCGATCTCGACCAGCGTCACGGCCTGAGTTCAGTCGTCATCGCGTTCGCCGTCTTCACGTTGCTCGCGAAGCCGCTTCCAGCGTTTTCGCGACATCGACTTGCGCTCGATCTCGTCAGCCATGATCTTGCGTTCTTCAGGCGTCAGCCGGGCAAACAGGTCCCGGGCAATTTCACCGCCGCGATTGATCATGGTGCCGGAGGCCTGTTCGAACGCCGCCATTGATTGTTCAAGCCGGCCCTGATCAAACGGTTCTGCGCGCAAGGCCTCGGCAATGGCGCGGGCTTTCTCGCGCAAATCGCGGCGGAGCCCGCGGAACTCGCGGCGGTGTTCGCGAAGACCGCTCACCAACTCTTCACGACGGTCACGATCAAGCTCGCGGAAAAAGGCGCGCGGCAGCACCTGTGTATAGCCGGGCCCCGTAATACGATAATGATGACGCTTGTGCCCGCCAAAGAAGGTGTGGGTCAAAATGGCAGCCGCAATGGCCAGGTTGATCGCCAGCGAAATGACCAGCACGACCCACACCCACGACCAGCGCCGTTTGGGGCGCGATGTCTGGCTAGCGGTACTCAAAGCACGCTCCCGTCGTCCAGTTGGTCACTCAGCACAAGATCAAGCACCTCATCTGCGGAAGAGGCCTGACCTGGCAATGCATCAGCGAGCGTTGAAACGGCGGTGGTATCGAGGCCCACAAACACCCCGAGCGCTATGCTGGCGGCCATCATGCCGGCTGCCAGCATTGCCCGCATGCCGCTGATCGGTGGCGGGGCAGCCGGGTCGGCATCAAGTTGCGGCTCGCTTGCGATGCGCTGCATAAGCCGGCCATGCGCTCCGGCGGGGGCCTGCAAGGGGCCGGGACCAGATGCATCGAGCAGCCTGTCAAGCTCAGCCGCCTGGCTGGCCGGACCTTCAGGAAGAAGATGCGGTGCGCGCACCAGGCCTGCAAACTGTTGCCTGTCGGCCTCCGGCCAACGCAACGGATTGCGGCCATACGCTGCGAGCAGCTCACGCAACCGCTGCTCATCCGCCGATGAAAACATGTCCTGGCCCTTGTCCCTTACCGTCATTTGAGCTGTTCCAGTTCCTCGATCAGGTCGCCCCACACAGGCGACAAAGCTTCACGCAACGCGCGCCGGGCGCGCGACAAAAGCGATTCCACAGCCTCGACGGAGACCTGCATGACCTGTGCGGTCTCCTGATTGCCCAGGCCTTCAAAATAGGTCAACTGGAGCGCAGTGCGTTGGCGCTCCGGCAGGTCCGCCATTGCTGCAGCCACAACATCGGCTGCCTGTCCATGACGCAATGCCCCATCCGGTGCCGTCGCGCCATCAGGCATGTCATCCAATCCGTCCGGCGTAGATGGTTTCGTCCGCCTGATCCGGTCAATTGCCAGGTTGCGGCCAACCTGGATGAGCCAGCTGCGAAGAGCTGCCGGGTTGCGCACCACGCCCGGATCACGCCAAAGCCGGACAAAGGCTTCCTGGGTCACGTCTTCAGCCTCGGCCGGATCTCCCAGCACGCGCGAGGCCACCCGGAAGACGACCGCATAGTGGCGATCAGCGATCTGGCCGAAGGCGGTTTCGTCGCCAGCCGACACCCGGTCAAGCAAGACGGCGTCAACTGCCGGAAGAGCACCCCCGGCAGTTGCAACGTCAGTCTGGCTTTCCGCCTTCAGCCCCATGTGTATCCCAGGGCGCGCAAGTGACCAGGTCATCCACTCTCCCTATTGGCGAGCCGCACTGGCACGCTTGCGAGCCTCGGCCCGGGCTTTGCGTTTGGCGACATGATAATCGCGAGCTTCCTGCAATGTCACGCCGCCCGATTTGTCCGCATCAGCGGCCAGGAACAACCCGGAGATATAGTCCTGCAATTCGGCCCGGCTGACAGCCTGATCGTTGTCGGCGTCCATCCGCTCCAGAATGCGGGCGACGCGGCGGGACGTCAGCCGGTTGAGCCAGCTTTCAATTTCGGCGCGCGTAACCTTGTCATCCTTGTCGGCATCAAGGCGCATGAAGCGGCGCTCCGAGCGAGCCCCCAGTTCGTCACGCTCCAGCGTGCCACTGTTGTTCTTGTCGAGGCGTTCGAACGTGCGCTCGCCGCGCGGCATTCCCGGCTCGCGGGCCTGTACACTTGTTGTGGCCAGTGCGGCAACCGCGCTCACGGCCAACAGATTTCCAATCAGCAAGGTGACTTTCATATCCCTGTTCCCTCTGCTTTGCTTGCAGACCAAGCAATTGATGTTGATGTGCCGTTGGCCAACGCACATGAACAAGACGGGAACGGAATTCTATTTCCGTCGCAATGCCAGCAACTTTTTTCAGTCTGACTACGGAGCACCCACCAGCCGGTCGAAAACGGCCGCAACATCGGTGTTGGCACTGACCAGCATATGCTCAAGAGCTGCGATGTCCGGCGCAGCAGCAGCGCGCAACATGAGCGACATGAAACCGGGTGGCGCGTCAGCGGGCGAGAAACGTCCGGTGGTGCACAAGCGCAGGACATAAGTGAGCGTGTGATACAGCGTGCCGGCTCGTTGCAAGGTTTCGTAGTCGGCCGCTGAGAGCAGTCCAGCCTGATGCAGGTTCGACAGCGCTGTGAACGTGTTGGTTGCAAGCACCTCGGGCTGCGCATGAGCGTGGACCAGTTGCAGACCCTGCGCGATGAACTCGACCTCTACGAGGCCACCGCGCACCTGCTTGATTTCCCAGTGATCGGCTTTTGGGTGGGCGTCCAGCATGCGGCGGCGCATCTCGGCCACGTCCTTCAGCGTGGCCTCAGCATCTCTAGGCTCGCTGAGCACGTCCCGGACGATCTGCTCGACATGTTCTCGCAACGAGGCATCACCTGCCACGACGCGGGCCCGGGTGAGCGCCATCTTCTCCCAGGTCCAGGCTTCGTTATGCTGATAGGCCTCGAAACCGGAAACGCGGGTGGCCACCGGCCCCTTGTTGCCGGACGGACGCAAACGCATGTCGACTTCGTAGAGGTCACCTTCAGCGGTCTGAGACGTCAGTGCTGTAATAAGGCGCTGGGTGAGTCTGGCAAAATATTGCGATGGAGCGAGCTGACGCTTGCCATCGGAGCCTTCTGCCTGTTCGGCAAAGTCGTAAAGCATGATCAGGTCGAGATCGGAAGCCGCGGTCATCTCCTGACCACCCAGTTTGCCCATCGCAATGACGGCAAGGCGACCGCCCTGGACATGACCATGACGCTCGGCGAGGTCTTGCCAGGTGCCTGCAAGCAGCGTTTCGATGACAGCATCAGCCAGGTTGGAATAGGCCAGTCCCGCCTCCTGCACGCTGACCGTTTCAGACAGGATGCGCATGCCGATGCGCAGGGCCTTTTCGCGGGCCTCGACCCGGGTGAAGTCCAGCAGGTCCTCGAACGTCGTGGCGCGCGCGCTGACTTCTGCAAACGCCGCTGACAGCTCCTGCGGGGTTGGCATGGGACCGAAGAAAGCAGGATCAAGCACGGCCTCCAACTGCCGGGGACGGCGCGACAGCCCTTGCGCCAGCCGTGGCGCGGAGCCAAGCACCGTCGCCAGCAATTCAAGCAGGAAGGGGTTGGCCTTCAACATGGAAAACAACTGCACACCTGCCGGCAACCCGGCGATGAACCTGTCAAAGGCGATGAAGGCCTGATCGGGATGGCCGGTGCGCGACAATGCCGTCAACAGCGCCGGCATCAACTCGGTGAGGCGTTCACGTGCTGTGCCGGAACGGGTGGCAGGATAGCGGCCGAAATGCCAGCCACGGATTGTGGCAGAGACTTCCGTTGCTTGCAGGAAGCCCATGCCTGTGAGCGTGTCCAGCGTGTCGGGATCATCCTCACCACCGGTAAAGACCAGCGAGCCGGCATCACTGCCCAGCTCTGGTGCGTCTTCGAACAGCGCTGCATAGTGGCCCTGCACCGTGCCGAGTGTGGCCGTAAGCCTGTCGGCCAGATCTTGCGGATTTGCGAAGCCGCAAAACACCGCAAAGGCTTCAAAGGCCTCCTGTGTAGCTGGCATGACCTGGGTTTGCTGGTCGGCGACCATCTGCAGGCGGTGTTCGGTGTTACGCAGGAAAACGTAAGCCTCCGACAGCTCGTCACACGCAGACTGCTCGATCCAGCCTTCGTCAACCAGCACCTGCATGACGTCCAGTGTCTTCGATCCGCGCAAAGCGGGGTTTCGGCCACCGGCAATGAGCTGCTGGGTCTGCACAAAGAACTCGATCTCGCGAATGCCGCCGCGCCCGACCTTGATGTTGTGTCCGAGCACGGCAATGGTGCCGTGGCCTTTGTGAGTGTGCATCTGACGCTTGAGCGATTGCACATCGGCAATGGCCGCAAAGTCGAGGTACTTGCGGTAGACGAACGGCGTAAGTTGACGCAGAAACTCGCGGCCAAGATCGACGTCACCCGCCACCGCGCGGGCCTTGATCATGGCGGCGCGTTCCCAGTTCTGACCCATCGATTCGTAGTAATTCGCCGCTGCGTCTATAGATATGGCGATTTGCGTGGCACGCGGATCGGGGCGCAGGCGAAGGTCGGTGCGAAACACGTAACCATCGGCGGTCCGGTCCTGCATTATGGCAACGATCTGGCGGGTCAGCCTCACATAAACCTGGGCTGCATCCATCGGGTCTTTCAGCGGCGCGCGCCCGGGATCATAGAACACGATCAGGTCAATGTCGGACGAGTAGTTCAGCTCGCCCGCACCGTGCTTTCCCATGGCGATGATCACGAAGCCCGATTGCGGATCAGCCGCCTTCGAGAGGTCAAACTTGGGTCCCTGACTGCCTTCAGCAAACACGAAGCCGGTGGCAGCCTGCAGCGACGTGTCAGCGAACCGGGTCAGGGCAGCAGTCACGGTCTGGCAGTCCCATGCGCCTGAAATATCGGCCATGGCAACGAGCAATGCCATGCGGTTACGGGCAAGGCGCAGGTTACGGATGATATCGGTTTCGCTGGCTGCAGTGGCCTGCTCTTGCGCAAGACGGCAGACTCCGTCGAAGACTTCTTGTGGCGGCTCAGACAAGGCTTGCGCACAAAACGCCGGATCCCGCCTCACAAGGCCGGACAGGAAAGGCGAGCCGGCAGCAAGATGCCGG
Organism: Anderseniella sp.; assembly: GCA_033722845.1. Taxonomy (GTDB): domain Bacteria; phylum Pseudomonadota; class Alphaproteobacteria; order Rhizobiales; family Aestuariivirgaceae; genus Anderseniella. Next base: position 13,298 of record JAWVYF010000003.1, read on the forward strand.
ATCAACGCGAGTGCAGACGACGAGCGCGACAGCACCGCGCCCAGACCGGCGTCACCTGCACTCAGTTCTTCTACTGGAAGCGCCTCGTCAGCAGGGACTGGCAGGTTGATAGCAAGCTCGCAAAGCGGCCGATCTGATGCAGGTTTACAGGTCATGGTGACGCGAAGCCTAGTGCGGTTTGAGCATCACTGCCAGCGTCTCAAACCTTCTTTGGCGGAAACTCCAACCGAACCGAAAGCCCCGGCTCGGCGCTGGTGATGACCAGTTCGCCGCCGTGCAGTTTCATCACGCTGTCGACCAGCGCAAGGCCCAGCCCGCTACCGGGTTCGGAGCGGCTTTCATCAAGACGCACAAAGCGGCCCTTGACCCGTTCGCGATCACCTTCAGCAATGCCAGGCCCGGTATCGTTGACCATTATGGAGTAACCGCCGTCGTTTCGGCGCTGAACGGAAATGGTGATAGCGGGCGCGGCAGTCTCAGCGTTGCGGCCATACTTCATTGCGTTGTCGAGAAGGTTGGTCAGCGCCTGAGCAACCAGTTGGGCATCGACCTTGACGACGGCACTGCCCGGCAAGTCGAGTTCAACCTGACCGCCTTCTTCCTCTGCAATCGGGCCATAGAGTTCGACAAGGTCTTCGACCAGCGGCACAAGGTCGATATCCTGAAAGCCCTGGCGCACGTGGCCTGCTTCTGCGCGGGCAATGGACAAAAGCGCGTTGAAGGTATTCAGAAGCGCATCCGCCTCGGCGATGTTAGCTTCAAGCGCCTCGCGGTGGGCCTTTGGCGATGAAGACCGCAAAGCGTCCTCAGCGCGGGCGCGCAGCCGGGTCAGTGGTGTGCGAAGATCATGCGCCACGTTGGAGGAGACTTCCTTCATGCCGGTCATCAGGCGGCTGATCTGGTCAAGCATCTGGTTGAGGCTTTCCGACAGCCGGTCGATCTCGTCGCCGGAGCCGGAGACCGGCATACGCTCTGCCAGGTTGCCAGCCATGATGGTACGGCTGGCGTCGTTGATGCGGTCAATTCGGCGAAGAAAGTTGCGGCTGGTAAGGAGCCCCCCGCCGATGCCCAGCGCAATGGTCAAGCCAAGCGCCCACAACAGCGATGTCCTGATGATCTCGTTGAAGCGGCGGCGTTCTTCCACGTCGCGGCCAACCACCAGGCGCAAGCCGCCATCAAGCTGGATGAAGAAGGCGCGTGCAGTATGCTGAACGGTGCCGCCAGGAGTTTCATAGGGAAACCGGAAGTCGATCACACCGCGCTCACCCACCGCCTCGGCAGGCAGCGCAGGCAGGTTGCCAGCAATCCGGCGTCCGATACTGTTGGTGAGAATGTAGACGCCGCCTTCGGACTGTTGCGAGCGCCGGTTGACAGTGGCCAGCAGGCCGCCGGGACCACCCTGGCGGTACTGCTCGGCCAGGCCCTGCACTTCCGCCTCGAGGGTATCCTCGATCTGGCGTTCGAGCAGGATGGCGGTGTTCCAGTAGATGTAGCCGAGGATGGCTGCCACCGAGATGGCGAACACCGTCAGATAGACAGCGCCCAACCGAAAGGTCGAACTGGTCAGCAGCTTAGGATTGAGCGGCACGGATAGTGTACCCGGCCCCGCGGACCGTGTGCAGCAAGGGTTCGTCGAACTCCTTGTCGATCTTGGCGCGCAGCCGCGAGATGTGAACATCGATCACGTTGGTCTGGGGATCGAAGTGATAGTTCCAGACGTTTTCCAGCAACATGGTCCGGGTGACCACGCTACCGGCGTTGCGCATCAGGTACTCGAGCAGCTTGAACTCGCGCGGCTGGAGCAGAATATCCTCACCGGCGCGTCTGGCAGTGCGGGCCAGAAGGTCGATCTCAAGATCGCCGACCTGGAGCCGTGTCTTGTGCGGCTCAGCCGACTGGCGCCGCCCAAGCGTCTCGACGCGGGCCAGCAGCTCGGTGAAGGCATAGGGCTTGGCGAGGTAATCATCGCCGCCAGCGCGCAGGCCCATCACCTTGTCATCAACTTCGCCCAAAGCTGACAGAATGAGGACCGGGGTGCTGACGCCATCCTCACGCAACTTGGAGATCACGCTGAGCCCGTCCATACCCGGCAGCATGCGGTCCATCACGATGACGTCGTGTGCCTGCTCGCCTGCCATGTCGAGACCATCTGGACCATTGGTGGCAAGGTCGACCACGTGGCCTTCTTCCTTCAGCCCCTTGATCAGCCAGTTGGCCGCTTCCTTGTCGTCTTCAACAACCAGTATTTTCATTTGTGAGTTCATTCTGAAGCCCGGGGCAAGCCCGCATCACGGGACTGAATAACAGAAGGGTGCCCCTGTGTGCCAGTATCCGGCGAGACCATTATGCAGGGGGGCGGGGGTCTTCGAAACCGGACACTGTGTTGTGCACACAGGGGTCACCAGTCAGACGGCGCTAGGTACAGAGGGGCAAACCGCGCCGCCATGTTTTGTTATATGGTGTCAGCCCTTCGTTTTTTGAAGAGCTACGAAACGCTGACCACGATCATTTTTCACCAGAAGCAGTACGGCCTTGCCATTCTTGTTCAGGGCCTGACGGATTGCCTGCACGGCTGCCTCAGGCTGATCGACATCAGCTCCATTGATTTGCAGGATGATGTCGCCTGCCCGGATGCCGCGTTCGGCTGCCGGAGATCCGGCAAGAACATCGGCCACTGCCACGCCCGAACCGTCTTCGCTGGGTGCAAGGGCAAGGCCAAGGCGCGGCGTATCATCCACCTGCTCCTTGCGGGCTCCCGGCATTGCTGCCGCCATCCGCTCACCCGGCATGGTGCCGATCTGGACGGATACCGTACGATTCTTGCCATTGCGGAATACCGTCATGTCCACACTGGTGCCCGGGGCAAGACTGGCGACCTTGCGAGACAACTCCTTGGGCCCGGCGATGGTCTCGCCGTTCACTTCAAGGATGGTGTCGCCTGTGCGCAGACCAGACTTGCCAGCCGGTGAATTTGCAGTGACAGCCGCAATGATGGTACCTGACGCCTTGCCAAGACCAATGCTGTCGGCGATCTCCTGATTGACCGGCTGGATCTGTACGCCGAGCCAGCCGCGCGTCACGTTGCCATCATCCTTGAGGTCGGCAATGATGGTTTTGGCGGTCGACGACGGAATGGCGAACCCGATACCCACACTGCCGCCGGACGGCGAGAAGATGGCGGTGTTGATGCCGATCACCTCGCCCTTGAGGTTGAATGCCGGGCCGCCGGAATTCCCCCGGTTGATGGGAGCGTCGATCTGCAGGAAGTCGTCATAGGGACCAGCGCCGATATCGCGGCCAGCAGCCGAGACGATGCCGGTGGTGACAGTGCCGCCCAGGCCAAACGGGTTGCCCACGGCAATAATCCAGTCACCGACGCGAGGTTGGGAATCGGCGAACTTGAGCGCTTTGAACGTGTCGCCGGAATCAATCTTGAGCAGGGCGAGGTCAGTCTTGGGGTCGGTGCCGATCACTTTCGCATCATATTCACGGCCATCGGAGAATTTCACGCTGACCTCACTGGCGTCCTTGATGACGTGATTGTTGGTGACGAGATAACCGTCCTCGGAGATCACGAAACCGGAGCCTTGTGACGTTCCACCACGGCTGCGGGGCCCACGGAAAGGCATGGCGCGCTGACCGGGCTGATTCTTGAAGAACTGCTCGAATGGTGAGCCCGGCGGAAAGCCGAACTGGAACTGGCTGCTGTTACCGCCGCTGTCGCTGGTTACATTGGCTGGCGTGTACTTGGCCTGCACCGATACCACCGATGGCATGACCTGATCGACGAGGTCTGCGAAACCTTCACTGGGAGCACCGGCCAGCGCCGACTGTGCGATTGCGGGCGTCGGGGCGAACAATGCAGGTTGGGTGACAAGTGCAGACGTGCCCAGCAGGCCGGTAACGGCGAGGGCAATAGCAGCCTTGCGGCCAGAAATTCGGGAAATAAAGCGTGCCGGCATGATTGTTATGTCTCCTCTCATGGCTCGACAGATGTCTACGATGAGAAGAGTTATAGGTGAGACAACATTACACAGCGCTGTCCGGCGGGTTAAAACTTGTTAACCGCCAAGCCGACCCGTGCAGGTGCTGGTGTCAGCGCCCGTCATCCAGCCGGGTGACGACCACTGAACTTTTCTCGAGCGTCTTGTGCACCGGGCACTTGCCGGCAATTTCCACAAGCTTCTCGCGCAGTTCGGCTGACAGATCGCCGTCGACGCTGAGTACCCGCTCGAACCGGTCAATCCGCCCTTCACGGCCTTCACCGCAGTCCTTGCAGTCGCTGGCGTGGACCTTTCCATGGCTTACATCAACACTCACTCTCGGCAGGTCAAGTTGCTTGTGTTCGGCATACATGCGCAAGGTCATTGTGGTGCACGCGCCCAGGGCCGCTGACAGATAATCGTAAGGGCTCGGCCCGGTGCCATCTCCACCCACCGATGCCGGTTCATCGGCAAGCAGCCGGTGACCTTCAACGGCAATCTCCTGCTGATAACGGCCATGCCCGGTTTCTCGCACGCGCACCACACCGGCTTCCGGCTGCTCCACGCCACTTTCCGTTGCACTTTCGCCGGGCAGGACTCTCTCAACCCAGACCGCCAGCGTACTGGCGACGAAGATGGCGTCTTCGCGCCGGCTGAGCAGATGATCGGCCCTGCCCAGTGACACGAAGCTCTTGGGGTGTTTTGCAGCGGTGAAAATCTTCGAGGCATTGTCCACGCCAACGGTCTCGTCGAGCGGTGAGTGGAACACCACCAGCGCCCGCTTCAGTTTGGCAATCTTTTCGGCCAACTCGACCCCGCGTACATCGTCAAGGAACTGCTTGCGGATGGTAAAGGGGCGTCCGGCAAGGGAGACTTCGGCCTGCCCGGTTTGTTCGATCTGATCGAGATGGGCAGAAAAATTCTGCACCACGTGTTCGGCGTCAGCCGGGGCGCCAATGGTTGCCACCAGGCGCACCTCCGGCATGTGACCCGCTGCGGCAAGAACCGCCGCCCCGCCAAGGCTGTGCCCGACAAGCAGCGCTGGTGCGGCGTACGTCTCGCGCAGCCAATTAGCAGCGGCAACAAGGTCCTGAACATTGGAGGAAAAATTGGTGTTGGCGAATTCTCCTTCGCTGGCACCAAGCCCGGTAAAGTCGAAGCGAAGCGTCGCAACGCCGTGTTCTGCCAGCGCTGCCGAAATGCGGCTGGCGGCAAAAATATCCTTGGAACAAGTGAAACAGTGAGCAAACAGCGCATAGGCACGAGGCCGGACGGACGGCAGGTCGAGGCGCGCTGCCAGCGTGTTTCCAAGCGAGCCTGCAAACTCGACACGTTCGGATTTCACAGACATCGATGTACCCCTCCATGAACTGCAAGGGCCACGACGCTCAGGTCTCGTCCTTGAGAATTTGCTCAAGCTGCTTGCGCTCTTCGTCGCTCAGGCCGGTTTCCGGTGCCGCGACCCGGTTGGTGCGGCGCTGACGCCAAACGACAAACATGCCCAGCAGCAGAATAAGGAACGGACCAGCCCACAACGCAATGGTTTTGGCATTCAGGCGCGGTTTGAGCAGCACGAAGTCGCCATATCGCGCTACCAGAAAGTCGACCACCTGCTCGTTGCTGTCGCCCTTGACCAGGCGTTCACGGATCAGGACGCGCAAGTCCTTTGCAAGCGGCGCATCACTGTCGTCAATGGACTGGTTCTGGCAGACAAGACACCTCATCTGAGCCGACAGCTCGCGGGCTCGCTGTTCCAGAGCAGGATCGTCAAGCACCTCATCGGGCTGCACGGCCAGCGCCGGCAGCGTCAATGACATCAGGACAACGATGATGGCGAACAATCTGGAGAACATCGTGCTGGTTACTCCGCAGGCTGGACCTTGGCGGCGGTTGACTGCTTCGGTGCGCCAACCCTGTAGCGCCGGTCCATGATGGACATGAAACCACCGAAGAACATCAACGCTGAGCCAAGCCAGAGGAACCATACAAGCGGGTGGAAGTAAGCACGTACCGTACGTCCACCCTCGCCTGCCCTGTCACCAATCACAACATAGACGTCTCCGTCGACGTAGGGCTCGATGCCAACTTCGGTGGTCGGTTGGTTCGAAGGCTTGAACACGCGTTTCTCAGACCACACGTCAGCCGTTGCACCCGACGGCGAGGTGATGCGGAAGTTGCCGCGTTCTGCAGAGTAATTGGGCCCCGTAACCGGGCTTTCGCCAAGGAAAGTGACCTGCCGGCCTCCAATTTCCATGGTGTCGCCGGGCTTGAGGACGGTCACGACTTCCTGTTTCCAGGCGGTGATGCCGATCACACCAATGACCATGACACCAACGCCCGCATGGGCCAGCATCATGCCCCACGCCGCACCAGGCAGCCCTTTCAGGCGCGCCCAGGCCACGGATGCCTTAGCCTTGCCGATATTGGTCCTGAACAGCAACTCCTGAACAGCCGCAGCGATCATCCATACGCCCAGCGCGACGCCAAGCGGGGCCAGCCAGGGACCGCGCCACTGCCAGGCGGCGGCGGCAATGGCAACCGCAACGGCAATGGCGGCTGCAGCCCAAAGCCGCTGGGTTGCGGCCCAAATGTCGGCACGCTTCCACGACAGGAGCGGGCCTATCGGAACGAGCAGCAAGAGCGGCAAAATGAGCGGGCCGAAAGTCAGGTTGAAGTAGGGCGGGCCGACAGAAATCTTTTCGCCTGTGACGGCTTCCAGCGCGAGAGGATAGAGCGTGCCGATGAACACGGCTGCACATGATGCGGTCAGCAACAGGTTGTTGACCACAAGCGCGCCCTCACGGCTGATCGGTGCAAACAAGCCGCCCGACTTGATGACCGGCGCGCGCCAGGCATACAGAGCCAGCGCGCCACCAATGAACACGCACAGAATACCAAGGATGAAAACGCCGCGGGCCGGATCAACGGCAAACGAGTGGACCGAAGTCAACACACCGGAACGGACAAGGAAGGTGCCGAGCAGGGACAGCGAGAACGCCAGGATGGCGAGCAATATGGTCCAGACCTTCAGCGCGTTGCGTTTTTCCACGACAATGGCGGAGTGCAACAGGGCTGCGGCAATCAGCCAGGGCATGAACGACGCGTTCTCAACCGGGTCCCAGAACCACCATCCACCCCAGCCAAGCTCGTAATAGGCCCACCAGGAGCCAAGCATGATGCCGGCGGTGAGGAACATCCAGGCCGCCAACGTCCACGGCCGAACCCAACGTGCCCATGCAGCATCTACCTTGCCCTCGATGAGCGCTGCCACGGCAAAGGAAAAGGCAATAGAGAGCCCAACATAGCCCATGTAGAGCAACGGCGGGTGCATGGCCAATGCCGGGTCCTGCAAGATGGGGTTCAGGCCACGGCCTTCGATGGGAGCCGGATCAAGCCGGTTGAACGGGTTGGACGTGAGCAGGATGAACAGCAGGAAGGCAACGGAAATCGATCCTTGAACCGAGATCACCCGGGCCTTGAGACTGGGCGGCAGATTGCCGCCAAAAACCGCCACAGCGGAGCCAAAAACGGCCAGGATCAGCACCCACAGGACCATCGAGCCTTCGTGGTTCCCCCACACGCCGGATATCTTGTAGATCAGCGGCTTGTCGGAATGAGAATTGCGGTAAACGTTCTCGACCGAGAAGTCGGATGTGATGTAGCACCAGGTTAGTGCTGCAAACGCGATGGCAATCAGCGACACCTGCAACATGGCGGCAGACGGCGCCACCGCCATCAACCGCTGGTCACCACGCCAGGCACCATACATCGGCACCGCGAACTGGTAGACCGCTGTGGCAAAAGCCAGGATAAGGGCAAACTGACCAATCTCGGGTATCATTGTGTCGAGCCTTTCTGGGGCATGCCCTCACCGTCTTTCCAGACGCCCTTTGCCTTCAGCGCGTCCGCAACTTCGCGGGGCATGTAATTCTCGTCGTGCTTGGCAAGCACTGTATCGGCCTTGAACTTGCCACCGGGCTGCAAGACGCCCTCGGCAATGACCCCCTGCCCTTCGCGGAACAGGTCCGGCAGGATGCCGACATAGCTCACCACGATCTCCTGGTCGGTGTCCGTTACCGTAAAACCGACTTCCTTGCCCTGACCACGGATAACCGATCCATCGGCAACCAGGCCACCAAGCCGCATCCGGGTACCCGGCTCCACGCTTTTGGCCACGACATCTGACGGCGTGTAGAAGAACGTGATGGTGTCGGACAGGGCGTAAAGCACCAGTCCCGCGGCAACGCCAAGAATGCCCAGTCCTGCGCCGATCAGTGCGCCGCGTTTCTTCTTCTTGCTCAAAGCCATGTGGTCAAGCTCGCTCCATGTTGCTTACAAACCAAGCGCCTTGCGGGTTTCATCCAGCGCGGTTTTGGCGCGCTCATCATCCTTGAATGCTTCGCTCGCACGGTTGAGCGCATCGGCAGCCTTGTCCTTCTGTCCCAACACCATACGGGCACGGATCAGCCGTAGCCACCCATCCAGGTCCGAGCCATCTTCCGCCAACCGTTTGTCGAGCCCCTCCACCATGCCACGGATCATCGCGTTGCGGTCCGCACCCGACATTTGCTGACCGGCCTGCATCTGCTCTTCGGTGAGCGCTGGCCCCTTTGGCAGGCTGGGCAACACCGAGCCACCCTCACTACCAAGAGCTGCCATCTGACGTTCCACAACAGGCCGCCAGGCAGCATCTGCGGGGCCTTCGTCCAACATCGACTGCCACAATTTGCGTGCCTCGTCCTTCTTGCCTTCCTGGTCGCGAGCCATGGCTATGAAGAACCGTGCTTTCATGTTGGCCGGGTCGGCCTTCGCAGCAGACTGGAACAGCTTCAGGGCGTCGGCCTCAACCAGGCCCTGTTTGGCAATGACAAGCGTCTCGGCGAGATCTGTCAGGGTTGCCGGATCAGGCCCGTTGATCAGCATCATCTGACGATAGGCGTTGGCAGCGTCCTGATGGCGGCCCATCCGGTTGTAGATAGGCGCCAGCACACCCCACCCCTTGGCGTCTCGCGGATTTTGCTCAAGGTGCTTCTCGACCTGGCGAACCATTGCCACCATGTCCTGGTTGGCAACGGCCTTGTCGAGGCGCGAAGCCAGCGGCTGCGCCGGCAATTCCGGCCGACCAACGCCCAGGTAGACGCCCAGAGCGACAGCGGGGATGGCGAGCACCGTTCCCACGGTGAGCCAGGCGGGGGCCGGTTTGTCCTTCTCGTCGGCGGCATCGGCAGCAGCCTTGGCGGACAAGATGCGCCGGGAAATCTCGTTGCGCGCGGCATCGGCCTCGGCCTTGCCGATCAAGCCAGATTCTGCATCGCGATCAAGCTCGGCAAGCTGATCCCGATATACCGCAAGGTCGAACTCGCCACGCGATGCGGCCGCCACGCCGCTGCGCGGGCGTATCGGGGCCAGAAGCACGATAATGACAACTGCCGTAAGGACGGCAAAAACAATCCACAGCCACATAGTGCCCACTTAGCAATCCACTGCCCAGAAATTCAACTTAAGATATGGACAACTTATTGTGTCAACAGGACGGTTCCAGTGCTGCGGTGTCGCAGTTAAGGGGGTGAATGTCGCAAACTCTTGGTGCCGCACACAGCGGTTTGATAGATTGGCCACCGGTTATGTGGGCTCACCCGGTGGTGAGGCCGGTCTGGACGCGACAATGAAAAAGTATTCCATCTTCACGCTGGCGCGAAACGCGCTCAACTACCACAAGGACTGGGAGCGCGCCTGGCGCAGCCCCGATCCGAAGGAAGAATATGACGTTGTGGTGGTGGGTGCCGGCGGGCATGGCCTGGCCACGGCCTATTATCTCGCCAAGGAACACAAGATCACCAACATGGCGGTGATCGAGAAAGGCTGGCTTGGCGGTGGCAACACGGGCCGGAACACCACCATCATCCGCTCCAACTACCTTCAGGACCCGTCCATCGCCATTTATGAGCTGGCGCGGTCGCTGTACGAGACCTTGTCGCAGGAACTGAACTACAACCTGATGTTCAGCCCGCGTGGCGTGTTGATGCTGTGCCAGACGGAGCATGAATACCGTGCTTTCCAGCGTACCGCGCATGCAAACCGGCTGGCCGGGCTCGACTGCCGCATGGTGGATGCCGCGGAAGTGAAGCGCATCGTGCCGATCATCAATGACTCACCCGATGCGCGCTATCCGATCCTGGGTGCTTATTATCAGCCGCGTGGCGGCACCGGCCGGCACGACGCGCTGGCCTGGGGCTATGCGCGCGCCATCGACTCGATGGGCGTCGACGTGATCCAGAATTGCGAAGTGACCGGCATGATCCGCGAAGGTGGCCAGATTGCCGGCGTTCGCACCAGCAAGGGCACGATCAAGGCAAAGAAGGTAGCGGTGGTGACGTCCGGCCATACGTCCATGCTGATGGAAATGGCCGGCGTTCGCATGCCGATCGAGAGCGTGTGCCTGCAGGCGCTGGTGTCGGAACCCATCAAGCCGGTGATCGACTGCGTGGTGATGGCCAATACCGTGCACGGCTACATGAGCCAGTCGGACAAGGGCGAACTGGTGATTGGTGGTGGTGCCGATGCCTACAACAACTATTCGCAACGCGGCTCCTTCCCGGCCATTGAGCACACGGTGACAGCGCTGGTGGAAACCTTCCCGATCATTTCGCGCCTGCGCATGCTGCGCCAATGGGGTGGCATCGTCGACATGACGGGCGACCGCTCACCGATTATCGGGCTCACGCCTGTGAAGGGGCTATATGTGAACTGCGGCTGGGGCACCGGCGGGTGGAAGTCCATCCCGGGTTCCGGCTTCGTCTTTGCAGACACCATTGCCAATGACCGGCCGCACCCGATTGCAGAGCCGTTCGGGCTGCACCGGTTCCGCGAAGGACGGTTCATTGACGAAAGCGTGGCTGCGGCCGTGGCGCACTAGGAGGCACTGACATGTTGATCGTGAAATGCCCCGTGTGCGGGGTCGAAGGTGACGAAACGGATTTCCACTGTGGCGGACAGGCACATATTCGCCGTCCGGCCAGCCATGATCCGCACAGCATCACAGATGATGAGCAGCGTGATTACCTGTTCATGCGGTTCAACCCGAAAGGCCTGCACTTCGAGCGTTGGCGCTGTGATCGTGGATGCGGCAAGTGGTTTCATGCCGCGCGCGACACCGTAAGCCTCGAGTTCAAAGGCTACTACGGCATTACTGAATTGCCACCGAAAGAGCTGCAGGCGCAGGCAACCGGCCAATGGGCGGCGTTTTTCAAATCCGTTTCCGCACCAGCCAAAAAGGCCCCGGCGAAAAAGCCAGCAAAGACATCCGCAAAGAAGGCGGCAAAGAAATGAGCGGCAGACCTTACAGATTGCCCGAAACCGCTGCGAAGGGCTCACGCATCGACCGCAGCAAGACACTGTCTTTCAGCTTTGACGGCAAGAAGCTGTCCGGCTTTGATGGCGATACGCTTGCCTCGGCCGTGATGGCGTCTGGCCGCAAGGTGTTTGGCCGGTCATTCAAGTACCACCGGCCGCGCGGCGTGATCGGGCTTGGCTCGGAAGAAATGAACGCGCTGGTGGGCGTCGGCGAAGCTGGCCGCAAGGAACCAAACCTGCGCGCAACGCAAGTTGAATTGTATGACGGCATGGTTGCGACCAGCCAGAACCGCTGGCCCAGCCTCGATTTCGACATCGGCATCGTCAACAACTACCTGTCCCGGTTATTCCCTGGTGGCTTCTACTACAAGACGTTCATGTGGCCGCGCTCGTTCTGGGAAAGTGTCTACGAGCCGTTCATCCGCAATGCGGCAGGACTGGGCGAGGCTGCGCGCGAGCACGATCCCGACAGCTACGAACAGATGCACGTTCATGCAGACGTGATGATTGTTGGTGGCGGCGTGGCGGGCATTGCTGCAGCTGAAGCAGCCGCTGCCAGCGGCAAGCGAGTCATTCTGGCCGATGAAAACCCGGTGCTGGGTGGCGTGGCAGACATTTCGGACGGCACGATCGACGGCTTGGCCCAAGCTGACTGGGTGGCTACCAAGGTGGCGCAATTCGCCAAAGCAGGCAACGTACACGTTCTGACCCGCACAACCGTCATCGGGCACTACCATCACAATTATGTTCTGGCTGCAGAGCGGGTTGGCGACCATGATCCCGCACTTCTGGCTGAAGGTGCGCCGCGGCATCGCCTGTGGAAAATCCGCGCCAGCCAGATCATCGTGGCCTCAGGCGCGCTGGAGCGTCCGATTGCATTTGCCAACAATGACCGCCCCGGCATCATGATGGCGTCTGCCGCCCGCGGCATGGTGGAACGCTATGCCACGGCTCCGGGCATGAACGGTGTCATCTTCACCAACAACGACGATGCCTATCTGACAGCACTGAAGCTGCATGAAGCAGGGATTGGCGTTGCCCGCATCATCGACGTGCGCGCCGGTGCCTCATCCGAACTGGCGGAAGCTGCCCGCAAGGCTGGCCTGCAGGTGCAGACCGGGGCAGCCATCGCCGGGGTTGAAACGAGCGGCGGCGGCAAGGAGATCACCGGCGTCAAGGTTGCGCCATACTCGAAGGGCCGCGGCCGGGTGGTCAATGAAGAGAAGGTGACATGCGACTTCGTTGCGGTCTCCGGTGGCTATAACCCGGTGGTACACCTGTGGTGCCACAATGCCGGCAAGCTCAAATTCGACGAGACCATCCAGAGCTTCCGTCCTGACCGGCATGGCGATCCGATCATGATTGTTGGCTCGGCCAATGGCACGTTCGACCTGAGTGGCTGCCTGGAGGAAGGTTACGCTGCAGGTGAAGCAGCTGCAAAGGCCACTGGCGGCAAGACTGGCAAGGTCTCCAAGGCCAGAACGTCCGGCGGTGCTGCCGGCAGCGTGGAAGCGATCTGGTTCGCCCCGGCCACCGGCAAGTACAATGAAGGCAACAAGCACTTCATCGACTTCCAGAACGACGTGACTGCAGCCGACCTGGAACTGGCACAACGCGAAGGCTACGAGTCGGTCGAGCACACCAAGCGGTACACCACCCTTGGCATGGCAACGGACCAGGGCAAGACCTCCAACATCAACGGTCTCGGTGTCATCTCCGATGCTACCGGCAAGAAAATCCCGCAAATTGGCACGACGACGTTCCGTCCGCCCTATACGCCCTATTCGTTTGGCGCCATCGCCGGCACCAAGAAGGGCGAGCTGTTCCTGCCGGTGCGCCGGACACCGGTGTATGACTGGCACATTGAGAAAGGTGCAACCTGGGAGCCGGTGGGCCAATGGCGGCGTGCCTACTGTTATCCTTCGGGCGGCGAAAACAAGAAAGATGCGATCAACCGGGAAATCCTGGCAGTACGCAACAAGGTCGGCCTGCTGGACGCCTCGACGCTCGGCAAGATCGAGATCAAGGGACCGGACGCCGGCAAGTTCCTCGACCTGGTCTACACCAACACCTTCTCCACGCTGAAAGTGGGCAAGTGCCGCTACGGGCTGATGATGAACGAAATGGGCTTCCTGATGGACGACGGCGTGACCGTTCGGCTGGGCGAAGACCACTTCCTCATGCACACAACGTCCGGTGGGGCTGACCGGATTGCACAGTGGCTGGAAGAATGGCTGCAGACTGAATGGACTACGTTGAAAGTGTTCATCACGCCAGTCACCGAACAATGGGCGCAGTTCGCCATTGCCGGCCCCAAGGCCCGCAAGGTGCTGGAGAAACTCGATAGCGACATCGACTTCTCCGCCGATGCGTTCGAGTTTATGTCTTATCGCCATGGAACGCTGGCCGGGTATCCGGTGCGGGTGTTCCGGATCAGTTTCTCTGGTGAGTTGTCTTACGAAATCGCCACGCCGTCCAACTTCGGACGCGGCTTGTGGGACACGTTGATGAAGGCTGGTGCCTCTGAAGGCATAGAGGCTTATGGAACCGAGGCACTGCACGTGCTGCGTGCCGAAAAGGGCTTTATCGTCATCGGCGATGAAACCGACGGCACTGTGACGCCTTATGACGTGAACATGGGCTGGGCTGTTTCGAAGAAGAAGGACGACTTCATCGGCAAGCGTTCACTGAGCCAGTCTTTCCTGGCGTCGGAAGGTCGCAAGCAACTCGTTGGTCTTGAAACCAAGGACCCGAACGAAGTGCTGCCGGATGGTGCCTATGCGGTGGCAGAGGTCAAACCGCAGCCGCCCATGAAGATGATCGGCCAGGTGACATCAAGCTACTGGAGCCCGACGCTGGAACGCTCCATCGCAATGGCGTTGATTGAAGGCGGACTCGACAAGATGGGTGAGACCATCTCGTTCCCGCTTGAAGGCGGAAAAGTGGTCGAAGCAAAGATCGTGTCGCCGGTGTTCCTGGATGCAGAAGGAGAACGCCAGAATGTCTGAGCCAGTATTCAACAGTGCGCTTGCAGATGCACCAAGCGCCGAGGGTTTGAGCATCGCCATGCGCGAAGTTTCTGACCGCGGCATGATTGACCTGCGTGGCGAAGGCTCATCGGCAAAGTTCAAACAGGCGGTCAAGTCTGTGCTCGGGCTTGACCTGCCGACCAAACCACGCACGTCTGCAAGCAAGGGTGCGATCACTGTGTTCTGGCTGTCGGTCGATCAGTGGCTGATTACCTGCGACCGCGGCAGCGCTGCGAAACTTGCTACCAAGCTGGCAGATGCACTCGGGTCACTTCATTCGCTCGTCGTTGATGTGTCGGACATGCGCACGATCATCCGGCTGGAAGGACAGCGTGTGCGCGAGGTACTGATGAAGGGTTCTTCCATCGACTTCACCTCCGCTGAATACAAAGCCGGCACCGTGCGCCGGCTTGTATTTGCAGAGATCGCAGCACTGACGCACATTGTCTCTGAAGGGCCGGACATCATCGACCTCTACGTTTTCCGGTCTTATGCGGACTATACGTGGAAGTGGCTGCGCGCCACGTCGAACCCGGCGGCAACCATCGGGCTGTTCTCCAAGTCCGCCTAGTTAAACCGACAGCGACCCTGAAAATGCAAAACGCCCGGACCGATTGGCCCGGGCGTTTATTGTTTGACTATCCGGGAAGGCGATCAGCGCGGCAGAGTACCGAGCCAGTCGAACAGCTTGTCAAAGCCGCCAAACGGATACATGTGCGGGCCGGCAATTTTCAGCTCCGGCTGATTCACATGGACGTTTGCCAGGTCACCAATGAACTTGTCCGGCGTGGACACGCTCAGAAGCTTGGTCACATTGAGGGCCTGCTTGCGAATAAAACGGGCGGAATTGCCTACGCCACAGACGGCAGCATACTTTGCCAACGTCTTGATAGAGGCGGGCCCTGGAATGCCGACATACGCAGGCAGGTCAATACCAGCTGCCCGCAAGCCAGCGGCCCAGTTGGCAACGGGGGCAGCTTCAAACAGGAACTGCGTGGCGATGAAACCCTCCATTCCATGTTCACGGATGTAGGCCTGTTTCTCGGCAAGAGCACTCATCAACATTGCCTCACCATGCACCTTGGTAATGTCGGCATTGCCCTCAGGGTGCCCAGCGACGCCAAGGCACTTTGCACCGTTGGCCTCGAACACACCGGTTTCCATCAACTGAAGCGCGCAATGATAATCGCCCAGTGGATCCGGCGCGCCGCCACCCAGTACCAGATAGGTGTCAACGCCACCTGCCTTTGACAGCTTTTCGATGCGGGACTTGAGGTCATCTTCATTGATGATAAACCGTGCCGGCACATGCGGTACGGGAACAAGCCCCGCAGCGCGGATCGCAGCAACTGCGGTGTACTGGTCGTCAAGATGGGTCGGGTCGACCAGCGCCACGAACACCCTGGAGCCCGGCGCGACGTGGTGTTTTATCAACTCCAGCTTGTCGGCCTGGCGCGGCGTGATCTCCAGCGTCATGTTGGACATAAATGCCGAAATCGGGTCGGTTGTCACGGTGGCAGCCTCCGGCGGCATTGTTGCGATACCCATTGACGTCATCTCCATAACTCGGTAGCGCAGAAATCATGCTTCATTTGCGACATTTGCAACGGGCATTTTGCGACAGGGCAGTGACGGATGCGACTTCACATGGCAATTCTGAAGAGCATCGCGCTTCTGGCCCGACAAGACAAGACTGACGGACCAATGCTGATCACGTCCGGCCTGCGAGGTGTTTGATTTAAATGTTCGGCGACAAGCCCAGAGACCTGCCGATGCAGATCGCGTTGATACTGGTGCCAGAGTTCACACTGCTGCCGGTAACGTCGGTCATTGATCCGCTACGGCTGGCCAACCGTCAGTCGGAGCGTGGCTTGTACGTGTGGACGACGCATTCTGCCGATGGGGCGCCAGTAACAGCATCAAACGGCATAACGCTCATGCCCGACGGAGATCTCGATTCAATTCCCGAACACGCCACTATCATCGTGTGTGGCGGCACCAACGTGCACAAATATGCCGACAAGCCCCTGTTTAACTGGCTCAGGAAAGCAGCGCGCACCGGCAAGGATATCGGCGCTGTCTGTACTGGTGCGCAATTGTTGGCCATGGCAGGTTTGCTTGACGGCTACACCTGCACTATCCACTGGGAGAATCAGCCCGGCTTCATCGAGGAATTTCCCGAGATAAACGTGACCAGCAGCTTGTTCGAGATCGATCGTGACCGGTTCACCGGCGCTGGCGGAACCTCCGCCCTGGACATGATCCTTGCGCTGATTTCATCTCAGCACGGTGTTACGCTGGCCACACAGGTCGCCGAGAACATATTGCACTCTCCCATCCGACAGCCCGGCGAGCACCAGCGCATGTCGCTGCCAGCCCGCATTGGTGCGCGGCATCCGAAAATGGTCGAGATCATCGAGCAGATGGAACAGAATCTCGAAGAGCCGCTCTCGCCCAGTGTGCTGGCCAAGCAAGCCGGCTTGTCGACCCGGCAACTCGAACGGTTGTTCCGCCGCTATCTCGACCGCTCACCAAAGCGCTACTATCTTGAGCTGCGCCTGAAGAAGGCGCGCTCACTGCTGCTGCAAACCAATATGTCGGTTATCAACGTGGCGCTTGCTTGCGGGTTTTCATCACCGTCGCATTTCTCGAAATGCTACCGGGCATATTACGCCAGAACGCCGTACCGGGAACGCGGCTTGCCCAACGCCACTGCTGACGAAAGCTGATTGTGCTCAAGATGAGGGCGAGACGGCTGGCAGTATCAGCGTCGCCTCCAGGCCGCCCAGACGGCTTCTGCCAAGGTCCAACTGGCCGCCATACATCGCCGCGGTCTCGATCACAATATTGAGGCCCAGGCCTGACCCCGGCTTGGTCTCGTCGAGCCGTTTTCCACGCTCCTTTGCAATTTCAGCACCGCCATCAGGCAAGCCCGGCCCGTTGTCTTCAACACATATGTCAAACCAGCTGATACGATTGTCGACAGGCGTCCGCGATGGCCGGACCGTCACAGCGATCTTGCCTTCACTCCACTTGAAGGCATTGTCGACAAGATTGCCGACGATCTCTTCGAGGTCCTGATGCTCGCCTCTGAAGCGAACGCCCGGGTCCAGCCGGACATCGACCTTGATATTGGATTCCTTGTGAATGCGCTCGAGTGTACGGACAATCGCACTCACCACTTCGTTTGGATCGCTGACCGAACCGATAGTCTTGGCCCTTGCAGCACGGCGCGCGCGATCAAGATAAAGAGACACCTGATCGCGCATGACGTTGGCCTGCTCGGTGACCTTCATGCCAAGCGCACCGCCATGTATTCCGGCCTCGTTGGTCAGCACACTCAACGGGGTCTTGAGCGCGTGGGCCAGATTGCCCACCTGGGTTCGGGCCCGTTCAATGATCTCCGTGTTGGCGTCCAGCAAGAGATTCAGCTCATCTGTGACCGTCTGGATTTCTACCGGATAGTCGCCAGCGATCCGCTCCTGCTTACCTTCGCGAATATTGCTGAGTTCCGACTGCAGTGCAGACAATGGCCTGAGACCAAAACGTACCTGCAGCAAAATGGCGGCGACAACACCGATGCCGAGCAGGCTCAAGACAGCAACCAGCGCGTTGTTGAATGTGGAGACTTCAGCCTGCAACTCGTCAAAGTTGCCGGCCACCAGAAATGAATACTGCTCTTCGCTGCCGAACAGCGTGTAGCGCTGTTCAATTACCCGAAGCATGTTGCCCGACTTGTCGCTCATGTAACCGGCTTCGCCGGCGCCGGCAGCCCGGTCCGGCGTATTGAACTGTGTTATTGGCAGACGTTCATCAAGCAGCGATGCGGAAGCTGCCTGCTTGCCCGGATCGCCATCCAGAGCCGAAACCTGCCAGTACCAGCCATTAAGCGGAATTTCGAACCGCGTGTCGGCCAATGCCTTTTCCATCTTGGGCTTGGCGCCATCCAGTTCGACGGAGGCCAGCAGTCCGTCCATGACAGCCTGCAGCCGGGCATCAAGACTGCGTTCGACAGCCGAGGTAAACAGGTTGGAGAGCAGCAACCCGGCCGCAATCAGCAGCACGACGCTGACAACCGATGCAGCGCCGATCAGCCGGACGGAAAGGGAGTTACGCTTGATCATCCGGCTCTGACAAACAGTACCCCAGGCCGCGCACAGTCTTCAGCACATCAATGCCAAGCTTCTTGCGCACCCGGCCGACAAAGACCTCGATGGTGTTCGAGTCCCGGTCAAAATCCTGATCGTACAGGTGCTCAACCAGCTCTGTGCGCGAGATGACCTTGCCCTTGTGGTGCATCATGTAGCTGAGCAAGCGGAACTCGAGAGACGTCAACTTGATTGCCTTGCCATCCACAGTCACGCGCGCGCTGGATGTATCAACGATGAGATCGCCGCAGCTCAGTTCCGAGGATGCATTGCCTGTTGCGCGGCGTAACAAGGCGCGAACCCGGGCCAGCACTTCTTCCATGTGAAACGGCTTGGCAACATAGTCATCGGCACCGGCGTCAAACCCGGCAACCTTGTCGCTCCAGCGGTCACGGGCGGTGAGGATGAGGACCGGCATGGTACGGCCTTCGCGACGCCATGCCTCAAGCACACTTACGCCATCCATGACGGGTAGTCCGAGGTCAAGAATAACAGCATCGTAGGGTTCGATATCGCCCAGGAAATGGCCTTCTTCACCGTCGGAGGCAGAGTCGACCGCGTAGCCCGCATCTCCCAGCGCATCGACCAGTTGCCGGTTCAGATCCGGATCATCCTCTACAACCAGCAATCGCACTGTGTCGCCTCCCGCGAAGTGTTCTCAGCAACTCACTCTACCAGCGCCGTTCACCCAGCACCACTTAACCTGTCCACCAACGCGCACCTTCACCCGATAACCACCACCAGCAGGCTGGACGGCCAACACCTGGCCTCCTGTTGCGCTGGCCACTGCGGCTGCGGCGGCAGAGCTGCTCAGCGCAAATGCAGCTACAGGCGCACCGGCAACAAGAGCCAGAGCCAGCATCGCTGCGCATATGTTTCGACGTTTGATCATAATCTCACAAATCCCCGGTTTAGTTGACCGGACAATGCCTTGCCACACATGAACCAGCGATGAACACTCCACTCATCCTTCTAAAAACCCTTGAAATCGGCAAATTCTTCGACTTCAGCCCGGTCGGTGCGCAGCGTATTGATCGGCGCGTCCTGATCCGCATAACCCAGCGCAATCCCGCAAAACAACATCCAGTCGTCGGGCGGCGACGTATATCGCGCAACAGCCGAGTGCCACATGGCCCAAAACTCCTGCGCACAGGTTGCCATGCCGTGGCCCGCAGCTGCCAGCATAAAGGTCTGGATGAACATCCCGGCATCTGACCACTGACCGGGCTGCATCTGCCGGTCCAGATAGACAAATAGACCGACAGGTGCGCCAAACAGCTCCATGTTGCGTCGGTATTGTTTCAACCGCCCCTGCTTGTCCTCACGCGCAGCACCAATGGTCGCATAGAGGTCCTCACCGCACTTGTGACGGCGCGAGAAGTACGGCTCCTTCAAGTCTTTGGGATAGATGCGGTATTCGGTCTCTTCTCCGCGTGGCAAGGTTTCGGCTTGCATCTGGACGTCTGCCACCAGCGCTGCGAGAGGCTCGCCGGACAGCACAAACACCTGCCACGGTTGCAGGTTTCCACCTGATGGAGCCTGGGCTGAAACCTTCAGAAGATGCTCGACTGTTTTCTGGTCAACCGGCTTGTCCGGCAAGAATGCCCGGCAGGAATACCGCGCCTGGATAGCTTCTTCGACGTTCATGCCGCCCTTGTCCGGTCACCTTGCTTCTTTCCGTGTGCCGCGACCGTAATGGAACCAGGCAAGCTGTTCAACGCCCACCCTGCGATCTCACTTGTTGAAATTCCGGCGTCGCTTTGAATGTTGCTGCGGCTTGCTCACGGGCGGCGGTGCGCCAGGTGACCCGCCCAGCGCTCCACGCGCCAGCTTTTCAA
>JAWVYF010000004.1:0-32148 GCA_033722845.1 Anderseniella sp.
CGGAACCGGCGCAATTTCTCGTCTTCGACGCCATAGCGATCACGGCAAATCTCATCCCAAAGCTCTGTGAAGGCCCGCATCTTGCTGAGTTCTGTAATAAACTTGATGCCGGCATTGACGAAAAAGCTGATCCGCCCAACGACCTTGGCAAAGTCTGCTTCCGCCACCCGGCCCGAAGCCTTGACACCGTCCAGAACGGATATTGCCGTGGCCAGCGCATATGCCAGCTCCTGAGCGGGTGTGGCGCCAGCTTCCTGCAGGTGGTAGGAACACACATTCATCGGGTTCCACTTCGGGCACTGCTCCCACGACCAGGTGATCGTGTCGGTAATCAGTTTCATCGACGGCTCAGGCGGAAACACATATGTGCCGCGTGACAGGTATTCCTTGATGATGTCGTTTTGCGTCGTGCCGGTCAGCGCCTTGCGGTCCGCGCCCTGCTCTTCGGCGACGGCCACATACAACGCCAGCAGCCATGCAGCGGTGGCATTGATGGTCATCGAGGTATTCATCCGTTCAAGCGGTATGTCCTTGAACAGGGTACGCATGTCGCCAATGTGTGAAACCGGCACACCAACCTTGCCCACCTCACCTCGCGCCAACTCATGGTCGCTGTCATAGCCGGTCTGGGTTGGCAGATCGAACGCCACCGACAATCCCGTCTGGCCCTTGTCCAGGTTCTTGCGATACAGCGCGTTACTGGCCGCAGCCGTTGAATGGCCGGCATAGGTCCGGAAAATCCACGGTCTGTCACGGCCGCTATGATCGTTCATGGCTATATGTCCTGCGTGTCAATGCGCGCATCCAAGCACGGGCATTGCTGCAGTGCAACCAAACCTTGGACGAACAGCTGGGCTGCCAGCGTTCTGGCTAGTTAAAGGAGGTGCGGTAATAGATCATCAGGAAAAGTGCAGCGACTGCCATTCCGGCATTCGCCGATATCGCCACCATGACCATGCTGTCGATGCCCGGCAACTGATAGCTGCGGGCCAGTACATTGGCGAAATAGGCTCCTGCGAACAGCGCCGAGAAGTTTACCACCGTGTTGAACAGGGAGTCGAACTTCAGCACCCCGTTGATGATAGTGGTGCCGATCAGACACATCGCGGCAACAACAAAAAACGCCGAAGAACCGCCGTTCGCGCTGGAGAAGGGCGAGAAATTCGCCCAATGCGCATTGATGCCGATAAGTTGCAAAAAACCATCCATTTGTCCCGGCCCTTAGCCCCAAAGAACAAGCCAAAATATGCCGCACTTATATTGATAATACTCCATCAATCTTGATTTTTGGTAAATTGGCGTGGGGCGAGCGGCCTGACCTGTTCGACAAATTGGCATGTTGCATTGCAGCAATTCATGCGCGACAGTGCTTGGGAAGCTACCTCGGAGGAATGACAAATGGCGCAACAGGCATCAGCCGAAAACCTTGAAACACCGGCAAATGCGAATGCTCCTCGCAAAGACTTGTATGAAATTGGAGAAATCCCGCCGCTGGGCCATGTGCCGAAGAAAATGTATGCTTGGTCGATCAGGCGCGAGCGCCACGGCGAACCTGACACCGCCATGCAGGTCGAAGTTGTGCCCACCTGGGAAATCGACTCCGATGAGGTGCTGGTGCTCGTTATGGCTGCCGGGGTCAACTACAACGGCGTCTGGGCGTCGCTGGGCATTCCGATTTCGCCTTTCGACGGCCACAAGAGCGACTTCCACGTTGCAGGGTCAGACGCCTCTGGCATTGTCTGGGCGGTAGGCAGAAAGGTTACCCGCTGGAAAGTCGGCGACGAAGTCGTCATCCACTGCAACCAGGATGATGGCGAGGATGAAGAGTGCAACGGCGGTGATCCGATGTTCTCCACCTCTCAGCGCATCTGGGGCTACGAAACACCTGATGGATCTTTCGCCCAGTTCTGCAGGGTTCAGGCACGTCAGTTGATGCCGCGTCCCAAGCACCTCACCTGGGAAGAGGCAGCCTGCTACACGCTCACACTGGCAACCGCTTATCGAATGCTGTTCGGCCACCGCCCCCACACTCTCAAGCCCGGCCAGAACGTGCTGGTGTGGGGTGCATCCGGTGGACTTGGCTCAATGGCAGTGCAGCTGATTGCAACAGCCGGAGCCAACGCAATTGGCGTGATCTCGGAAGATGACAAGACCGATTTCGTTCTGGGTCTTGGCGCCAAGGGCGTCATCAACCGCAAGAACTTCGACTGCTGGGGCCAGATGCCCAAGGTCGGCACCGATGAATATAACGCATGGCTGAAATCCGCCCGCGAGTTCGGCAAAGCCATCTGGAATTTCACCGGCAAGGGCAACAATGTCGACATGGTGTTTGAACACCCGGGCGAGGCCACGTTCCCGGTCTCGGCACTGGTCTGCAAGCGCGGCGGCATGGTTGTCTTCTGCGCCGGCACGACCGGCTACAACCTGACGATCGATGCGCGTTATGTCTGGATGCACCAGAAGCGCATCCAGGGCTCGCACTTTGCTCACCTGATGCAGGCCAGCAACGCCAACCAGCTGGTCATCAATCAGCGCATCGATCCATGCATGTCTGAGGTCTATGCGTGGGACGATATCCCGAAAGGTCACATGCAGATGCGTCACAACAAGCATCTGCCCGGCAACATGGCTGTACTGGTGTGTGCCCCACGCACCGGACTGCGAACTTTCGAAGACGTGCTGGAGGCTTGCGAAAGCTGAAATGACACGATGGCGGCCGGTCAGATACTGACCGCCGCCACTTCCTGCTCGATCCCCGCCTTCAGCTCGGGCGCCAGCTTGAGCCTGGCTGCCAGCATTGAAAGGTATGCCTGCTCTGCCGGATCATCGGGATCGATTGCAACACACGAAGCCGCGTAGATTTCCACCGCCTGCTCGTCATTGTCTGCAAGGCTGACAATGGCATCGATATCGAGCGGCTTGCGAAGCTCGTCCATCAGAAAAGCTTTTTCCTCAGTGTTCAAACCGGCCTCGTCGAGCTTCGAGAATATGCGCTTCTGCTCCTCGGCATCGATATGACCATCCGCCTTGGCGGCAGCAATCATCGCCTGCAGCAGTTTTACGCCCAGCGCATTGCGCTCGGACTTTGGCGCCGGCAGAAACGGCGTACCTTCAGCTTTTGGCGTGATGTTCTTGATGTTGTCCGCCGCGTTCGCAGCTTCCGCCTGGCTCACCGTCGAGTTGCCGCCCTTGGTAGCCTGCCAGTCATTGTACGCCTTATAGGCAAGGCCACCCAACACGGCGAGGCCACCAACCTTCATGGCCTTCTTGGCCATCTTGCGTCCGCCCTTGGTGCCCAAGAGCAGGCCCGCAAGCCCACCAGCAGCCACACCACCTCCAAAGCCCTTCAAACTGTCTGGAACGGCATCGAGCGGGCCGCCTCCACCACCTTGACGGTGAGCCGGCTGCCCCGACTGCGAAGAAGATGCACCAGCACCCCCGCCAAGAAATTGCTCTATGAGTTTTTGCGGATCAATCATGTTTGGCCTGCCAGCTGAAATTATCTACCGCCACAGATAAAGGAAGCCCGGGGCCATGTTGCAAGTGCAGGCCATCACTTCGCAGTCATTTTGCTCGCTTCAAGCAGTTCCGGCAGGTACAAGAGTTACATTCATATCCCACCCTGGCCTGACCAATCCCCGCTGCATGACAACGCGTTCTCCAAGCAACAACGACCTGATAGCGCCGCCTGCATGGCTGAGCTTTGCACCGGTCATCTTCGTGCTGCTGTGGTCGACGGGCTTCATCGGCGCCCGGCTGACGGGACCTTATGCCGAACCACTTTCATTCCTCACCATCCGGTTTGCCATCGTGGCCATATTGCTGGGTGGCGCAGGCCTGGCCATGCATGCCCGGTGGCCAGACAAGCGCCTGGCCGTACACTGCATGATCACCGGCGCGCTGATGCACGGCGGCTATCTGGGCTTCGTATTCTGGTCGATCTGGAAAGGCATGCCCGCTGGCGTCTCTGCGCTGATCGTTGGGCTGCAGCCATTGGTTACAGCTCTGCTGGCCGGCATCATGCTGGGCGAACGCATCACGGCCCGGCACTGGACTGGCCTGCTGGTCGGGCTTGCCGGCGTGGCCATGGTGGTATGGCCCAAGTTCACCCTGTCTGCCGAGGGCATCACCCCGGTTACTGTTGCAGCCAACGTGTTCGCGATGTTGTCGATCACCTTTGGCTCACTGTACCAGAAGCGATTCATGGGCTCGGTCGACCTTCGCACCGGCAACGCATTGCAATTCATCGGCGCGACTGTGGTGCTGCTGCTGGCAGCACTGGCGACGGAGAGCTTCAACATCACCTGGAACGGACCTGTCATCTTCGGCATGACATGGCTCGTCTTCGTGCTGTCCATCGGGGCCATCAGCCTGCTCTACCTGATGATAAGGCATGGAGAAATATCCCGTGTCACAACGCTATTCTACCTGGTCCCAGGCGTGACGGCGCTCATCGCCTGGGTGATGTTTGACGAAGCATTGGAACCGATCCAGATTGCCGGCATGGCCGTGTGTGCCGGTGCTGTCATGCTGGCGACCCGCAAGGTTTGACACCACCCCCTGCGACCTTCTTCATATTGCAGTGCAGCAAGCCCGTCCTGTAGTGTTCCCTCAGAACATGGATCATGAATTGAGGAAATAGCGATGAGCGTTGCAGAAGACATTCGCCCGGATACCGCCCTGCTGAGCGGCCTTGACGGCATGATGCAGGAAGCGACGGGCGTAGTAGACGGACTGTTCGCAAAAGCCCGCGTTCACGTCGCCAACTGCGTCCGCGAAGGCGGCAAGATTTCCTCTGCCGCCATCGACCGCGAGCAGCACATCGTCCACGGCCTCGCCTGGTTTGCCACCTATGCCGAAACCCTGCGAGCGGTCCGCGGCTGGCACACCGCTCTTGCTGGCGAAGGCCGGCTGGGCGAACTCGAACAGCTGATCGCACAGGTCTGCTTTGGCGAATACCTCAACCATGTAGCCGGTGGCATTCCAATGAACGGGCAGGAACAAATTCGCCTGCACGAGCTTGGCATTGATCCAAACTCCGCCTCAGCCTTGTCAGAAGGTTCGACCGGTGACCTGCTGCGCGAAGGCTCAACCCCGGCATCGCGTGCCCGGCTGGTGGAGCTGATGGTCGAAGCGCAGGCCAACCTGACCATCGGCGACTGCGGCCTCGATGAAATGCTGAACGAAATGCGCTCGCAGATGAACCGGTTCATTGAGGAGAATGTCGCGCCTTACGCCCACGACTGGCATTGCAACAACGAATATGTGCCGCTGGAGATCATCCAGAAACTGGCAGAGCTTGGCGTGTTCGCCCTCACCCTGCCGGAAGAATATGACGGCATGGGTCTGGGCAAGGAGAGCATGTGTCTTGTCTCCGAAGAGCTGTCGCGTGGCTGGATTGCCATCGGCTCGCTGGGCACCCGCCCGGAAATCGCTGCAGAGCTCATTCTGGCCGGCGGCACCGACGAGCAGAAACAGAAGTGGCTGCCAAAGATCGCATCCGGTGAAATCCTGCCGACCGCCGTCTTTACCGAACCGAACACCGGCTCTGACCTCGCCTCGCTGCGCACCCGCGCCGTCAAGGAAGGCGACGTCTACAAGGTGACCGGCAACAAGACCTGGATCACCCACCCCGTCCGCGCTGACGTGATGACGCTTCTTGCCCGCACCAATCCGGACGAGCCGGGCTACAAGGGCTTGTCCATGTTCCTCGCCGAAAAGCCGCGCGGCACGGATAAAGACCCGTTCCCGGCCGAAGGCATGTCCGGCGGCGAGATCGAGGTGCTCGGCTATCGCGGCATGAAGGAATACGAAATCCGTTTCGAGAACTTCGAAGTGAAAGCGGAAAACCTGCTCGGTGGCGAAGAAGGCCAGGGCTTCAAGCAGCTCATGCAGACGTTCGAGTCAGCCCGTATCCAGACCGCAGCACGTGCCATTGGTGTAGCCCAGAACGCGCTTGACCTTGGGCTTTCCTATGCACTTGACCGCATCCAGTTCGGCAAGCCGATCATCTCCTTCCCCCGCATTGCCGACAAGCTGGCCCTGATGGCGGTAGAGCTCATGGCTGCTCGCCAGCTGACCTATTTCTCCGCCCGCGAGAAGGACGCCGGCCGCCGCTGTGACCTGGAAGCCGGCATGGCCAAGCTGCTCGGTGCGCGTGTTGCCTGGAACAATGCCGACAACGCCCTGCAAATTCATGGTGGCAACGGCTTTGCGCTGGAATACCAGATCTCCCGCGTACTGTGCGACGCCCGCATCCTCAATATCTTCGAGGGCGCAGGTGAAATCCAGGCCCAGGTTATTGCCCGCCGCCTGCTGGAACAGTCGAATTAGGCGACCTGTCACCTCATGACCCGCACCATCCTTATCACCGGATGCTCGTCCGGCATCGGATACACCTGCGCGCTGGGCATGAAGAGCCGCGGCTGGCGGGTCATTGCAACTGCCCGCAAGAAAGCCGATCTCGACATGCTGACCGCCCAGGGGCTGGAGACGGTCAAGCTCGACTATACCGATCCGGCCAGCATCGCCGCCTGTGCGGGCGATGTGCTTGCCCTGACGGACGGCAAGCTGGATGCCCTTTTCAACAACGGGGCCTATGGCCAGCCTGGCCTTGTCGAAGACCTGCCGACCGATGTGCTGCGCGCGCAGTTCGAGGCGAACTTCTTCGGCTGGCACGACCTCACAACCCGGCTGCTGCCAGCCATGCACCAACACCGGTCTGGCCGCATCGTGCAATGCTCATCAGTGCTCGGCATCATGGCAGCGCCCTATCGCGGCGCGTACAATGCCTCGAAGTTTGCGCTGGAAGGACTGACCGATACGCTGCGCCTTGAGCTGCATGGATCGGGCATTCATGTCAGCTCCATCCAGCCCGGACCGATCCGTTCTCGCTTCACGCTGCATGCACTCAACGCACTGAAGGCCAACATCGACCACGACAACTCGCGCAACAAGGCGCTCTATGAAAAGCGCATTGCCGAGCTTGAAGAGATTGCAGGTGACGAACCCGCCCGGCTCGAAACGCCTGAACAGTCTGCGCGCATCACCGGCACCGGATGGAAACCGGTTTACCGCCTCGGACCGGACGCCGTGCTGGATTGTCTGATCCATGCGACGGAAAGCGCGAACCCGAAGCCCTATTATCGTGTTACCTACACGACCAAACTCGCAAGTCTCGCACGGCGGTTCCTGCCGGACCGGCTTCAGTACAAGCTGATGTTGCGTTCCAGCTGACCCGCGCCGCCGTCACACCCAGCCGGAAGACAGATACGCCTCATGTCCTTTTTCGATTATCTCGTTCCCGTAGCCGTTGGCGCAGTCGCAATCGTGCTGGCGCTTGGCCTGATCAACATGATGCGCGGTGGCGATTCCAACACCTCGCAGAAGCTGATGCGCGCGCGCGTGCTGCTGCAGCTGGTCGCCGTCATCGTCATCATGGGTGCCATCTACATGGCCGGCCGCTAATCTCGCGAGCCGCTAACGCGGCGCCATGCGCAATGCGCCGTCGAGCCGGATGCACTCACCGTTCAGCATGTCATTGTCGACAATGTGCAAAGCCAGCTTGGCATACTCTGCCGGATCGCCCAGACGCGCCGGGAAAGGTACATTTGCCGCCAGGGACGCCTGAACCTCTTCCGGCAAGCCGGCCACCATCGGCGTATGAAACAGACCCGGCATGATGGTGCAGCAGCGGATGCCATCGCGCATCAGGTCACGCGCCACCGGCAATGTCAAACCGATGACCCCGCCCTTCGATGCAGCATAAGCCACCTGGCCAATCTGCCCCTCGACCCCGGCAATGGACGCCGTATTGATGATCACACCGCGCCCGCCATCACTGGTGATGGGATCCGCTGAAATCATGCCCGCAGCACACTTCGAGATCATGTTGAATGTGCCGGTGAGGTTGACGGCGATGGTCTTCTGAAACGACTCCAGAGCATGAAACCGGGCCTCGCCGGTCTTCTTGTCGATGCTTGCAGTCTTCTCACCAATGGCAATGCCTGCACAGTTGACGACGATACGTTCCTGACCATGGGCCGCGCGCGCCAACTCAAGCCCGGCATATACGCTGTCACCGGAAGACACATCGACCTTGGCAAAGATGCCGCCAAGCTCGCTTGCCACGGCTTGCCCACGCTCTTCATTCATGTCGAAAATGGTAACTTTGGCCCCTGCCGCAGCCAGCGCCCGAGCCGTCGCCTCGCCGAGACCGGAGGCGCCACCCGTGACGATTGCTGCCATCCCGTTGCTGATCTGCATGCTGCTCAACCTCCCTGCCCGTTAACCTTGCGCATCACCGGTTGACTTGTTTCCAGTGGACCGCATTTCCATATCAATGGCCATCAGACCTTTGCATTCGGGGGATATGTATCATGATCCGGCGCGAAAAATACCCGGACTTTCAATCAGACGAGACCATGACGCCTGACGCTGTAGAGCGTAATGAGCGCACCGTGAAAAAGGGCTTCTGGAACAAGTTGAAGCGCAACCTTGCCCGCATTCCGAAGGCTGACGAGGTGGTCGCCGCCTATTATGCGGCGTTTGATTCCAAAACACCGTTCCGCATCAAGGCCATGCTGCTTGCCGCACTGGCCTACTTCGTCATGCCCATCGATGTCGTGCCGGACTTCATCCTGGGCCTTGGCTTCACCGACGACATGACGGTTTTGCTCACCGCGTTCGGCCTTATCAGATCCAACGTGACGGAGGAGCACCGCGAAAAGGCACGCGCTACGGTGGAAGCACTGCGCCGCGGCGACGGGCCGCCAGAAGCAGCCGTCTGAACCTTATGGCGTGACAATCACCTTGCCGCGCACCTCGCGCCGCGCAATGGCATTCAGCGCCTCGGCCGTTTGCTCCAGCGGGTAGACCTTGTGTATGTGCGGCTTGACCTTGCCGTCCAACACCCAATCAAGGAGCTGCTGCATGTTGGCGCGATGAAGCTCGGGTTCACGCTTCAGGTGGTCGCCCCAGAAGACGCCAACAAGGTCAGCCCCTTTCAGCAAGGCAAGATTGAGCGGCATCTTTGGTATGGCTCCACCGGCAAATCCAACCACAAGGAAACGGCCCTTCCAGCCAATTGCGCGAAACGCAGCCTCGGCCATGTCCGCCCCGACCGGATCGTAGATCACGTCCACGCCTTTGCCGCCGGTCATTTCCTTCAACCCCGCCTTGAGGTCGGTCTGCGAATAGTTGAGCGTTTCGTCGGCGCCGAGCGATTTGCAAAACTCCAGCTTGTCGTCAGACGATGCGCAGGCGATCACGTGCGCCCCCATTGCCTTGCCAATTTCAACGGCAGCCTGGCCTACACCGCCAGACGCCCCAAGTACCGCGAGCGTCTCACCAGGTTGCAGTTTCGCCCGGTCACGCAACGCATGAAGCGACGTGCCGTAAGTGACGATCAGTCCCGCTGCCACCGTATAGTCCAGTCCATCGGGCATCTTGATCACGGCATCTTCAGGAACGGCGATCTCGCCCCGTGCGCCACCCCAGACAGTGTAGGCCATCACCCGGTCACCGGGTTCGACAGAAATCACCCCGTCACCAACGCTCAACACGTCGCCGGCCACTTCTGCACCGGGTGAGAACGGCAGCTCGGGCTTGAACTGATATTTGTTCTCGATAATCAGGGTATCAAAGAAGTTGAGCCCGGCCGCCTTGACACCAATGACCACCTCACCTGGACCAGCTTCTGGGCTTTCAATGTCCGCGATTTCCAGTTCGTCGGGTCCGGCATAGTGAGTACACAATACGGCTTTCATTTAATTTGCCCTGTTTCCTTGTGCCAAGGGCCGCTTTGCTCAAGGCTGACGGACCGGCGTCGTTGTCAAAATGTTGTCCTAATTGACAAGCACCTGTTTTTGCAACACGCCTGAGAGGTGGAAATGAGGTCGAATTGCATATAGATTCGCTTCAAGGGTAGGGTTTGCAGCGCGGCAATGGCCAGGGGGCTTGCGCGGCAATACCGGGACGAAATTGCACAAGGGTTTTTCATGTTGCAGACACGATTTTTCTCGCGCGCCGCTGTAGTGGCTTGTGCCACGCTGTTTCTGGGCATGACGTCCTCACTGGCAAGGGCAGAAGACCCCAAGTTTGTCGAAAAGTTCAATGACTGGGCCGTATACACCTACAAGGCAGGTGGCGGTCAGGTCTGCTTTATCGTGTCGGAGCCGAAAGCCTCTGAACCCAAAGGGGCGAATCGCGACAAGATATTCTTCCTCGTCCAGAACCGTCCCAAGGACGGCGTGAAGTCCGAGGTGAACACCATCATCGGCTACCCCTTCAAAAAAGGCAGCACCTCTACCGTCACCATCGATGGCGAGAAATACCAGCTTTACACCAATGGTGACGGCGCGTGGGCCGAGTCTGGCGATCTGGACAAGCGCATCGTTGCAGCCATGAAGAACGGCAAGACCATGAGCGTCAGCGGCGTGTCATGGCGCGGCACCCAGACGAGCGACCGCTATTCACTTTCCGGCGTAACTGCAGCGATGAACAAGATCGACAGCATGTGCAAGTGATGGGCGGTTACCGGGCGCTCAAAACACGCTGCGACAACCAGCACTCGCCCTGACCGGGCGCAATGTGGTATTGACCGGCTCGTCATGACCGCCACTATTGAAATAGACCGCCGTGGTTCCACTGGCTTCGGGGAAACAATCTCGAAGAAGTGGATTATCGGGCTCACCCGCGCGCAGCTTCAGTCCGAGCTGGAAGCCATTGGCGTGCCTGAGCGTCAAAGCCGCATGCGCGCCAGCCAGCTATGGCAGTGGCTCTACAATCGTGGTGCCCAGTCCTTTGACGACATGACCAATATCTCCAAGGACCTGCGTGCCCGGTTTGCAGAACACTTCCGGATATCCCGGCTGGACATCGTAACTGAGCAGATCTCCAGCGATGGCACCCGGAAATGGCTGCTGCGCTTGCCGCCCGACGAGCTCGGCCGGCGTCACGAGGTCGAGACAGTGTACATCCCCGAAGAAGATCGGGGCACCTTGTGTATTTCCAGCCAGGTCGGCTGCACACTCACTTGCACTTTTTGCCACACCGGCACGCAAACGCTGGTCAGAAACCTGACCGCCGGAGAAATTGCCGGGCAGGTGATGGTTGCCAGAGACCGTCTGAACGAGTGGCCGCACCTGATCGGCAAGGCCGAGAACGTGCCACCAAGCGGCCGCTTCATCACCAACATCGTACTGATGGGAATGGGTGAGCCGCTCTACAACTTCGACAATGTGCGGGACGCCGTCGATGTCATTTCAGATGGTGAAGGTCTGTCGCTTTCCAAACGCCGCATCACCCTGTCAACATCTGGCGTCGTGCCGGAAATCGTGCGGGCTGGCGACGAGATCGGCACCATGCTGGCAATCTCGCTGCATGGGACGACTGATGAAATCCGCAACCGGCTGGTACCCCTCAACAAGAAGTATCCGATTTCGGAGCTGCTGCAAGCGTGCCGCGACTATCCCGGACTTTCCAATGCCAAGCGCATCACGTTTGAGTACGTGATGATCAAGGGCGTCAATGACAGCGTTGAAGATGCGCGCCGGCTGGTGAAACTTCTCAAGGGCATTCCGGCCAAGGTAAACCTCATCCCGTTCAACCCATGGCCCGGCACGGACTACGAATGTTCGGATTGGGACCAGATCGAAAAGTTTTCGCAGATCGTGCTGAAGGCCGGTTACGCCAGCCCGGTGCGCACACCCCGAGGACGTGACATTCTGGCTGCCTGTGGCCAGCTCAAGTCTGCCTCCGAGCGAATGAAGAAAACCGAACGTCAGGCCCTGGCGGCAGCTGTCAACGGCGCTTGAGCACCCATTCCAGCGCTTGCTCCAGCCGATCGTCACCCCAAAACAGTTCGCCATCCGGCGTTATGAAAGTCGGTGCGCCAAAGATGCCCTTCGCCTGTGCCTCTGCCACACGGTCTTTCAGAGCTTGCTTGGTGTTATCCTCACCGGCACGATCAATCCAGATCTCCGGATCTGCCCCTGCCTGCTCCAGGGCTTCAGCAACCAACGCCTGATCGGTAATATCACGGCCCAACCCATACTCGGCATGAAACACCGCCCGGCAGTATGCAGGCAGCCAGCTTTCATTTGCTGCAGCAACCGCAACACGCGTAGCTAGCAAGGCAAACAGCGGAAAGGTTTCTGGCCTTTTCAGCGGCAGATCATGTCTTGCGCAAAGTCTTTCCATGTCGCGCCACATGTAGGTGCCCTTCGCCGGATACACATTGAACGGCGAACTATCCCAGCCTTGCGCGGTAAAGATTGGCCCAAGCAGGAACGGCATCCATTTCAGCCGCAGGCCACTTGGTACAATCAGTTCCTCAACCCGCATCGCCGAGACGTACGAATAGGTGCTGGCAAAATCAAACCAGAACTCGACCGTGCTTCTTGGCATAACACTATGACCCTGCTGGAGCGCTCAAACGGAAAACGGCCCCCCGGCAAAACCCGGGGAGCCGCTCCATTGTTCTGGCCCAGGCCAGCAGATGCAATGCAGTTTCCGCTAGCTGACAATGACCTTGGCGCCGACCTTCACCCGCTTGTGCAGGTCGATCACCTCTTCATTAAGCATCCGGATACAGCCTGACGACTGGGCAGTGCCGATCGTGTGCGGGGCATTGGTGCCATGAATGCGGTACAGCGTGTCCTTCTTGCCCTGGAACAGGTAAAGGGCGCGGGCACCAAGCGGATTGTTGGGTCCGCCTTCCATTCTGGCCGGCAGCGTGCGGCCATACTGCTTCTTCTCACGCTCGATCATTTCCTGCGGTGGATGCCAGGCCGGCCATACCGCCTTACGGCCAACCCGTGCTGTACCCGACCAGGTGAAACCGGCGCGGCCAACACCAACACCGTACTCGATGGCCTTTCCGTCACCCAGCACATAGTACAGCTTGCGCTTGCGGGTGCTGACGATGATCGTTCCAGGCTTTTCACTCGTACGGTAGCTCACCGTACGCTTGCCCGTATAACTGCGGCGAGCCGTTGCGCGGCGGGTTCTCGTCCGCGTACCCGAAGTTCCCGTTGAGGTTGAATTGTTGAAGTTGTACCGCACCCGGCCCTCGGCCAGCACGGTAGAGGTAGAAGCCAGCAGTGCGGCCATACCTGTAAAGAATACTCGGCGATCCATTGTCGCGCTCTCCTTGAAGTCAAACTTTGCTGAACTTTGAAATTGCGAATCTCGAAATGGCCGAACAAGCCCGATTGCGCTCATTACAACCACGAGGTGAAGCTGATTGTTCAACTCATAACAACAATCTGCTCAGCAAGGCCAGCCGTTTTCGCGGCCCTATATGTTGTGCGGCGCTGGCTGGTCCCGGCACATGCAACGAGAACGGCCAAGCCAAAGCTTGCGGTGCTACAAGTCCGGGCTGACCAGACGCCTTGGCAAGCGTCAAAAGAGCACCGGCCACGGCCTCTTCATGCCGGCTGACGAGGCATTTGCGCTTGCAAGCTGTTGAAGAGGCGTCCTCTCCGGTCAGTACCGCAGACGCTGCAGCGTGGGACAAATCGACCGATTCAGCTGCGACTGATTCCTGTGTCAGCAGCCCCAAGCATGGCTTCAGCACCAATGCAAGCATCAGTACTGTTGCAAAAACCTTTGCTAAAGAACCGCGATACATTCAGCCAAGCCCCTTGGAATCAGCAGCGAATATCCATGCTTCAACGGAAGATTTCAAGCGTTTGAGCAATAAACACCTTGTGAGAAACGTAAACGGGCCGCTGGCGCAATCAAGGCGACAGCGGCCCGCAACCCCTTTTCAGGATGCAGAACAAGGTCCGGTCACTTCTTGTTTTGCCTGTTCTCGATCAGATCATCAACCACGGCGGGTTCTGCCAGGGTCGAGGTATCGCCAAGCGAACCAAAGTCGTCCTCCGCAATCTTGCGCAGGATACGGCGCATGATCTTGCCAGACCGGGTCTTGGGCAGGCCGGGCGCAAACTGGATCTTGTCCGGAGATGCAATCGGCCCAATCTCACTGCGCACATGGGCCACGAGCTCCTTGCGCAAGTCATCAGAACCCTGCTCGCCGGCCATCAACGTGACGTAGCAATAGATGCCCTGACCCTTGATGTCGTGCGGGTAACCAACCACTGCCGCCTCTGACACCTTGGGGTGCGCAACCAGAGCCGATTCGACTTCCGCAGTACCCATGCGGTGGCCCGACACGTTGATTACGTCATCGACGCGGCCCGTAATCCAGTAGTAGCCGTCCTCGTCACGGCGGCAACCATCACCGGTGAAGTACTTGCCCTTGTAGGCAGAGAAATAGGTCTGGATGAACCGCTCGTGATCGCCATAGACCGTACGCATCTGACCCGGCCAGGAGTCGATGATGCACAGGTTGCCGTCGGTCGCTCCCTCCAGCACCTTGCCGTCCGCATCAACCAGCTGTGGCTGCACACCGAAGAACGGCCGCGTCGCCGAGCCCGGCTTCAGGTCGGTCGCGCCAGCCAGCGGCGTGATCATGATGCCGCCTGTCTCGGTCTGCCACCAGGTATCAACAATCGAGCACTTCTTCTTGCCAACGACGTTGTAATACCATTCCCACGCTTCCGGGTTGATCGGCTCGCCAACCGAGCCCAGCAAGCGCAAATCCTTCAACGAGGCCCGGTTCACATAGTCATCACCGGCACCCATCAGCGCGCGAATGGCTGTCGGCGCGGTATAGAAGATGTTGACCTTGTGCTTGTCGCACACGTCCCAGAAACGGCCCGCATCCGGATAGGTCGGCACCCCTTCAAACATCAGCGTAATGGCACCATTGGCCAGCGGGCCATACACGATGTAGCTGTGACCGGTGACCCAGCCCACATCAGCCGTGCACCAGTAAACGTCGCCGTCGTGATAATCGAACACATACTCATGGGTCATCGATGCCCACACCAGATAGCCGCCAGTGGTGTGCAGTACGCCCTTCGGCTTTCCGGTGGAGCCAGAGGTGTAAAGAATGAACAGCGGATCTTCCGCCTTCATTCTCTCCGGCTTGCAGTCCGGTTTCGCCTGAGCCATCGCCTGATGATACCAAACATCACGACCCTCCACCCAGTCGACCTTGCCGCCTGTGCGGCGCACCACCAGCACCTTGTCGACCTTGGCGCCATCCTTGGCCGCAATCTCGATGGCTTTGTCGGTGTTTGCCTTCAGCGGAATGGTGCGGCCACCACGAATGCCTTCATCCGCAGTGATAACAAAACTGGAATCGCAGTCTTCGATGCGGCCCGCCAATGCGTCTGGAGAAAACCCGCCAAAGACAATTGAATGCACAGCACCAATGCGTGCGCAGGCCAGCATCGCATAGGCCGCCTCGGGGATCATCGGCATGTAGATGGTGACCCGGTCACCTTTCTTCACACCGTTTGCCTTCATCACGTTCGACAACCGGCAGACCTGTTCATAGAGCTCTTTGTAGGTGATCTTCTTGTCGTCATAAGGGTTGTCGCCTTCCCAGATGATCGCGGTCTGGTCGCCGCGCGTCTTCAGGTGCCGGTCAACGCAGTTGTAGCAAACGTTGGTGATGCCATCTTCGAACCACTTGATCGACACCTTCCCGTTGAAACTGGTATTCTTCACCTTCTTGAATGGCTTGAACCAGTCGATGCGCTTGCCGTGCTTGGCCCAGAATTTTTCCGGGTTCTTCACTGACTGCTTGTACATCTTGAGGTAGCCGTCATTGTCGATGAGGGCGTGTTTCTTCCAGGCTGCTTTGACCTTGTGCGTCTTGACTGACATTGCTGCGTCTTCTCCCTGAGCTCTTTGCCCAATTTATCTGACAGGCAAACTGACTGCACTTTAGCGAAATGAAAGTACGCGGGGCAATCCGCCTTCTGTCCAACAGCCTGCCGCAGCGCGTTTGCCCTCAACCAAGCCGCCAGACACTGGTTTTCTTGATTTCGGCGTCTTCCAGCTCGCGCGTGACCGGCACTTCATAGGTTGCACAAGCCACCAGTTTCTCGCGCGGCAGATAGCTCCGGCCCGGATCGCCAATCAGCACATGTGTACCCCTGCCATGCGCCTGCAAAAGCCAGTCCATGAGACGTTCCGCAAGCTCGCGTTCATAGAACAGGTCACCCACCAGCAACACGTCACAGTCCGGCGCTACAGAACACAGCAAGTTCTGACCGGTCACGTCCAGCGCAACCGAGTTGGCCGAAGCGTTGAGCCTGATTGCCTCAATCGAAAAGACATCTATGTCAGCTGCAAGCACGTTGCTCGCACCTGCCTTCATGGCAGCGATGCCAACAAGGCCGGATCCGGAAGCAAGATCGATGACCCTCCTGCCGGCGACGATCTCCGATGTATCCAGAACATACCGGGCAAGCGCTTGACCGCCTGCCCAGGCGAACGCCCAGAACGGCGGCGGTAGGCCCATCTCACCCAACTCTTCTTCCGTCTTTTGCCATATCGGAACGGCTTCGTGAGCGAGGTGCAAGGAGACTTCGGGCACCAGCGGAACTGTCATCAGTTGCGTATTGCTGACAACAAACGCCGCGCGCCTCGTTGCATCAATCATGTCGATTGCACTTCCTCGAGACTGAACGCAACCACAGCACCTGCAACGCACATTGCAGCGAGCAGCACGAACACCACCGCAAGGCCAAACACGTCTGCGATAACGCCAAGCATACCGCCGCCAAGCAGCAGCAAGCCAACAACCGTATTCGAGACGGCCGCGTAAGAGCTTTTCTGATCTTTCGGCGCCATGTCGACAATGTGGGTGGACCGCCCGCGGCGCACGCCCTGATAAGCCATCATCAGCACGAACAGCGCTACTGATGTTTCCAGCACCGGCAACGCGCGCTGTTGTCCGGCAAACATCAAGACAGCCGCCATCGCCCCAAGCACCAGCGCAGCCAGAATTGCGGCATAGATCATCACGCTGCGGCTCGAGCGGTCCGACGCAACGCCCCACGCGCTGCTGCCCAGAATGCTTGCGATGCTGCTGGCAAGCACAAATGGCCCAAGAGACCCAAGTTGGCCGCCTTGCGCCGACGCATCGCCATGCGCTGCCGACAGGATGAAGGGTGGCGCCAACGCCGTAGCTGACATCAGGAAGCGGGCCAACGTAAATCGCTGAAGTTGCCCATCCCTGATCAGCAGCGCTACCACGTCGCGCACACTCGCAGACGCCTGTCCGGCTTCTTCTTCATCACCCGCTCCTTCACGCAGCAACGTGAACAAACCGCTCGCTACAAACCAGGCGCCCGCAGCAATGCAGATGGCGATGATGATCGAATTCAGGGTGAGCGGTATCACCCCAAAACTGAGGCTGACCCCAAAAAGCAGTACAACCACCGAAGCAACAGAGCCCGCATAGCCCGTAACGCTGCCGCGGGACCCTTTATCGACGGTACGGCCAAGCACGTCCTTGTAGCTCACCGATGCCAGCGACCGCCCGAGCGCAAACAGAACGACAAGGCCGACAACGGACCAGCCAGCCACAGCACCTTGCAGCAGCGACAGCACGATCGCCATGCCCGCCACCGACAGACCCTGAACCGCACTGCCTGCCACCCAAACAAACTTGCGGCGGTTGATTCCCTGAAGCCACGCTGCCTCGAAGATTTGCGGCAACATGGCGAGAGACTCGCGCACCGGCACAAGCAGGCCTATTGCAGCCTGTGGTGCGCCAGCAGCATTCAATGCCCAGGACAGAACCAGCTTCGGATCAACCAGACCGTCGCCGATCTTGGTCATCGACAGGCTGGCCAGGTGAATCAGTTTGTTGCTTGCAGCGTTGCTACTCACCCACTGCACGCCTATTTGCTCATTGGCGGATTTTGGAGACCGCCCATGCGGCACACCTCGATCCACTCGTCTTCCTTGACGGGCTGAACTGACAACCGCATCGACGTGACCAGCGACATGTCTGACAGCTTCGGATTGGCCTTGATCTCCTTCAGCGTGACCGGATTGGGCATGTCCATGACAGCCTTGACGTCCACGCAGTCCCAGCGCTCGTCATCGGTTGTCGAATCCGGATGCGATTCGGCGCAAACTTCCACAATGCCGACGACGTCCAGCCCTTCATTGGAGTGATAGAAAAAGCCGAGGTCGCCCACTTTCATGGCGCGCATGTTGTTGCGTGCCTGATAGTTGCGAATTCCATCCCATTCCTCTCCTGCTTCTCCCTTTGCCTTCTGTTGCTCCCAGGACCATTTGAACGGCTCGGATTTGAACAGCCAGTATGCCATCAGCATTTGCCTCTGTTTTGTTGTTTCGTGATTGTGCCGGACCTTCAGTCCCGCTCTGCCTTCAACGGACGCGAAAGCAGCTTGTGAATTTCATTATCAACATCTGCCCCGGCATTGACGATGTTTGCAACCGCCTGACACACCGGCATTTCAATTCCATGCTTACGCGCAAGGTCCTCCACCACAGATGCTGTGTAGACGCCTTCCGAAACCGACCTGCGGGATGCGAGTATATGCTTCAACGGCTTGCCGTGACCCAACTCCACGCCCAGTGAAAAATTCCTGGATTGGGCGCTTGAACAGGTCAGGATGAGATCTCCCAGCCCTGAAAGACCAAACAGCGTGTCCGGTTTGGCCCCAAGCACATCTGCCAGACGCCGCAGTTCCGCAAACGAGCGCGTCGTCAATGCCGCCAGCGCAGATGCGCCAAGCTGCTTGCCGGAACAAATGCCTGCGGCAATGGCAATCACGTTCTTCACCGCACCACCTGTCTGCACCCCTTTGAGATCGTCGGAAACATAGATCCGGAACGAGCGGCGGCTCATGGCACTGGCCAGCGCATGTGCCACGTTCACATCCTCACCGGCCAACGTCACGGCGGTCGGCAGGTCGGCCACAACATCAGCGGCAAAGCTTGGCCCCGACAAGACCAGTGGCACCAGAGCGGGCGCCGCCTCTTTCACAACATCGCTGAGCATGAGATCGGTTTCACGCTCAAAGCCCTTTGCAGCGATGATGATCGGCACGCCTTGAACCAGATGCGGACTCATCAACGTCAGCATCTGACGTGTGGACTGGGCCGGCGTTGCCAGAACCACCATGTCTGCATCACCAAAGACAGCCTCGTCAGCTGTCACGGCGAGACCTTCGGGTAGCTTGTACCCGGGAAGATAAAGAGCGTTTTCCCGCGATGCCGCTATCGCCGCGGCCTGATCAGCCGAGCGGCACCAGAGAGTCGTCTCAAGCCCTGCCCGGGCGCACACCGACGCAAGCGCCGTGCCCCAGGCACCACCACCGGCAACAACAACCCGGGAGATCTCGGTGGTCTTGCTCATGCCTTTACCCCGGCAAATGGCAATGGCGTTCCTTCCGGGTCCAGTGGCCAGCGCGCCCGCGCCGAAACAGCAAACGTGTCGCCCGCGCGACATTGCATCTGTTCAGCGCCCGCCCAGGCAATCATTGCTGCGTTGTCCGTGCACAGTGCGACAGGAGGCATGCTCAACCTGAATCCACGCTGACGGCAGATCATGTCCAGCGCCGCCCTGAGTGCCGAGTTAGCTGCCACACCGCCAGACGCCACAAGCACCTTTTCCGCCATACCGTCATGCGATGCCTCAAACTCGTCCATCGCATGCCCGACACGATCAGCCACTGCAGCGCAAGCCGCCTGCTGGAACGCAGCACAAATGTCCGCAACGTCCTGCATCGACAACGACCCCTCATTGACAGCTGCCTGCCGCACGGCCGTCTTCAGACCGGAAAACGAGAAATTGCAGCCGGAACGCCCTTTCATCGGAACCGGGAAGTCATACCTTGCAGGATTACCGGCCCTGGCGGCCTTCTCGACTTCCGGCCCGCCCGGATAACCCAGGCCCAGAAGCTTCGCTGTCTTGTCAAAAGCCTCACCGAGCGCATCATCAATGGTCGTACCAAGCCGGACATACCGGCCAACGCCTTCAACGCTAACGAGCTGTGTGTGACCGCCTGATACCAGCAACATGAGATAAGGTGGCCGCAAGCCATCCGTAAGTCCCGGCGTCAGCGCGTGGCCTTCCAGATGGTTTATCGCATAGAGCGGCTTGCCGGCAGCCATCGCTATCGCCTTGGCTGTCATCAGCCCGGTCAGCACGCCACCGATCAAGCCTGGCCCCGCCGTCACTGCGACGGCATCAAGCCCGTCAAAGTCCATACCGGCTTCAGCCATCGCATCTTTAATCAACCGGTCCAGATGAACCAGGTGGGATCGCGCTGCGATCTCGGGTACGACACCGCCATAGGGCGCGTGTTCTGCAGTCTGTGACAGCACCACGTTGGACCGGATCTCGCCATGGCCGTCCGCCGAACGGCGCACCACCGCGGCAGACGTCTCATCGCAAGAGGTTTCAATGCCAAGCACCGTCACCTGGCCGTTGTGTCCATCATTGTTGACATTTGATCTTTTCACCACCGCGCCGCTTGTCCTATGGTCCGCCAGCA
Source organism: Anderseniella sp. (assembly GCA_033722845.1). Lineage (GTDB taxonomy): Bacteria > Pseudomonadota > Alphaproteobacteria > Rhizobiales > Aestuariivirgaceae > Anderseniella. The sequence continues at coordinate 20,403 of JAWVYF010000004.1, forward strand.
TTGAGTGTTGATTTCTATAGTTGAAGGTATGCCGCTTGCAAATGGACGCTGTACGAATTGGAACGCGCGGTTCGCCGCTTGCCCTCGCCCAGGCACATGAAACGCGTGACCGGCTGGTGGCAGCCCATGGTCTCGATCCCGATAATGTCGAGGTGGTGGTCATCTCTACCACCGGCGACCAGATTCAGGACCGCCCGCTGGCTGAGATCGGCGGCAAAGGCCTGTTTACAAAGGAGCTTGAAGAGCAACTTCACGATGGCCGCATCGACATGGCTGTGCATTCCATGAAAGACATGCCGGCCGAACTGCCCGCGGGGCTGGAGATCTGCTGTCTGCTGGAGCGCGAAGACCCGCGAGACGCCTTCCTGTCCCCCGTTGCGGAATCAATCTCTGCATTGGCTCATGGCGCAACCGTGGGGTCATCATCAGTCCGCCGCGTTGCGCAGCTGAAGCATATCCGCCCGGACCTGAATATCGTCGGGTTCCGTGGCAACGTCCAGACCAGGTTGCGCAAGCTGTCCGAAGGCGTTGCCGCAGCCACCTTCCTTGCCTGTGCCGGCCTCAACCGGCTTGGCATGAGCGAACACGTTACCTGCACGATCGAACCCGATGAGATGCTACCGGCTGTTGCCCAGGGTGCAATCGGCATCGAGATTGCCTCGGCCAACGAGCGTGCCCGCAGCCTGCTCGAACCACTCAATCATGCAGAAACAGCCCTGCGGGTAAACGCCGAACGAGCGTTCCTGGCAGAGCTGGACGGCTCATGCCGCACCCCGCTGGCCGGTCATGCCACACTGCAGGCAGGCACCCTGAAACTGCGCGTGCAGGCCCTTACGCTGGACGGCGCAAAGGTCTTCGATACAAACCGCGAAGGCCCGGCCGCCGACGGACCTGCCATGGGGCTTGATGCTGCGCGCGAAATCAGGGCAATGGCAGGGACGGATCTCGTTCTACAGTGAAAGTCGTTGTCACAAGGCCGGAACCTGATGCATCCAGCCTTGCTGAAAGGCTGAAAGCTCTCGGGCATGTCCCGATTGTGTGCCCTGTCATGACGATCCGTTTTGACACCAGCGTAGAGCCTGCCGCCGATGCCTATCAGGCCATACTCATCACAAGTGCCAACGGGCTTCGTGCGCTCGAACAGACCCGCAATGCCGCTCAACTAAAATCCACACCTGTTGTCGCGGTCGGCGCTACATCAGCAAAACTGGCAACCAGCCTTGGCTATGGCCACGTACTTGAAGCTGGTGGCAACGTCAAATCCCTGGCCGAGCTGGCAGCTGATCAGTTTGACCCTGGCAAGGGGCCATTGCTCTACGTCACGGGCACCTCGAGGGCCGGAGACCTGAAAGCCGATCTCGAAAGACTCGGCTTTACAGTCGAACGGCTGGAGCTTTACACCGCCCACCCCTTGGACAGGCTGCCCGGCGAAATAGCAAGTGAGCTTCAAGCTGCTGATGAAGCAGTCATTCTGCTGTACTCAGCCCGTACGGCACAGATCTGGGCAAAGCTGCTGCAACAAGCCGGACTGGCCAGGATTGCCACCTCCTTGCTTCACATATGCCTGTCACAGGCGGTTGCCGACCAACTGCGATCATCTTTGCAGGGACCATTGGCTATTGAGGTGGTCAACACACCTGGTGATGATGCTATGCTTGCCGCATTGGAAGAGCGAAAGCCCACAGTCCGACCCGATACACCACCTCAGAATCCTATGTGAGTTTTTCAGATGGCCAATCGCAAACCTTCATCCCGCAGCCGCCGCAAGGCCAAAAAGCCCGCGGTCATAGATGCGACCGCCGTCGAGGTGAACGCAGCAGACAACGGTCCGGCCGCAGGCGCAGAAGATACTGCATCCTCAACTGCGGAACCATCCACTTCAAGCGAAGCGGAAACAGAAGTGCACGGCAATTCCAGCGATAACGCTTCCACAGATGCGAAAGTGGAACGCTCCGATAACACAAACGCCCAAGAAGCAGATCAACGACCAGAAGCCGAGCCGGTAGAGCCAGAGCCTGAAGCCGCAACGGCAACGGCCAAGACGTCATCAGGCAAGGGAAAATGGATTGCCGCAGCGCTTGCTGCCGTACTTTTGTCAGGTGTGGCCGGTGGCGGTTATCTGTACCGCACCTACGGCGAGCAGATCTTCGGCTCAACCAGCAACAATCAGGGATTGGCTGCGCTTGAAAACCAGGTGATGGATGCAAGTGGTGCCGCACAAGCGGCTCGCGAAGCTGCCGAGTCGGCGACCGGCAGGATCGACGGGTTAAGCCAGCGCATGGACAGTCTGGACAAGGCCATTAAGGATGCTGCCGCCACCTCCAATGCGACGCCCGATCCGGCACTTACTGATGCAATGTCAAAGGCACAGGAAGCTGCCGCCGCAGCTCTTGCCAGCACGGAACAGCTCTCGGGCAGGACAGCCGGCCTGGAGAAAAACCTTGCAGAATTGCAGAGCTCCGTCAGCTCGCTACAGAAAGCCCTGAACGAAGCTGCAAAATCGGGCGGCGGCACCGATCAGGCCGCCATCAACCTGAAGCTTGAAGAACTGGCAAAGAAGGTCGAGACGGTTGAAGCCGCCGCATCCGGCACATCGTCGCCGGACCCTGCAGAACTCGAAACATTGAAACAGCAGCTGGCCACCAACCAGCAAACCATGGCGGATCTCTCGAGCCAGGTTGAAGCCCTGACGGCAAAGCTCGCGGCCGCAACCACAAAGCTGGATGCAGCGGCTGCCTCTCAGCCTGCTGCGTCAAATCTTGCTGAGCTTGGAACACATGTCGATGCACTGGCAAATGCCGTGAATGCCGGCACTCCGTTTCAGACGGAACTCGACCGGTTGAAGGAACAGGTAGCGCTGCCCGCCTTGCCTGTGCTGAACGCCAATGCATCGTCAGGCATCATGACCGTCGCTGCGCTCGGACAACAACTTGGCGAAATCGGCGGCAAGCTGAAGGGTCAGACCCCGGCTACAGCCACCGAGCCAGATGGCATCTGGGGCATGGTTCAAAGCAAGATCTCTTCGGTGGTGAAAATTCGCAGCCTTGATGACACCGACTGGCCCGGTGTGGTTTCACAGGCCCAGCAGGCGCTGGTGTCAGGCGGGCTTGATAGCGCAGTCGCTTCTCTTCAAGACAAGTCTGCCGGCATGCCTTCGGAGTTGGCAAACTGGCTCGTCGAGGCGCGCAAGCGCATAGCGGCACGAGCAGAGCTGAAAGGGCTGCCACAAGCATTGATGTCTGGCGCTCCGGCAGCCGGTCAGTCCCAGTAAGCGTATCGGAGGCGACACATGATTTCCCTGCTCATCCGCTTTGCGTTGGTCGTTGCGCTGGCGATTGCATTTGCCTGGCTGGCGGACCAACCGGGTGACCTGACACTGCGCTGGCTGGGTTACGAGATCCAGACCTCGCTGATGGCGGCGCTGATCACCATCTCCATCTTCGCCCTGGTATTGTGGATCATCTGGTCCGTCCTGCTGTGGATTCTGGATCGCCCCGGCGCACTGGGAAGCTGGTTCAAATCACGCCGTCAGAAGAAGGGGCGCGAGGCTTTGTCGAGCGGTCTTATCGCGGTTGCCGCCGGCGACAAGGATGCAGCTCAAGCCAATGCAAAGGTCGCTGTCTCCGTGCTTGGCAGCGATCCGATGGCAAAGCTGCTTGATGCCCAGGCCGCACAGATGCGGGGTGACAGCAACCGCGTTCGACAATTGTTTGAGGAGATGACGCAACACCCCGAGACAAAGTTGCTCGGGCTGCGGGGGCTGCACACCGAAGCAGTCAAGCAACAAGATCTCGGCCGTGCGCGCGAGCTTGCCGAGGAAGCTGCTCGGATAAATCCGAAAGTCAACTGGGCAAGCAAGGCGGTCCTGTCCTACCAGTCTGCCAATGAGGACTGGCCAGCCATTGCCAAAACCATCGACCAGCAAAAGCAGGCCAAGATCATTGACCGCAAGGAGGCCAAGGCCAAACATGCTGTCGTGCTGATGGCGCAGGCGCTGGACCAGCAGGCAGACCATCCGGCGAAGGCTGGAAATCTTGCCCTGGAAGCGCACAACCTCGAACCTTCGCTGGTACCAGCTGCCGTTATGGCAGCCACGCATGTGGCACAGGGAGGCAATCTCCGAAAGGCATCTAAAATACTCGAGAAGACGTGGGCACTTGTCCCTCACCCGGATATTGCCGAGGCGTATGCCAACGTCCGTTCGGGAGATTCCGCGCTCGACAGGCTGAAGCGGGTTACCGCTTTGACGAAGAAATCCGGCGGCATCGAAGCTGCCGTGGCCCTGGCAACCGCCGCTATCGAAGCACGGGAGTGGAAAGCTGCGCGCAAGGCACTTGAGCCGTTTGCCCACGACCGCCCACAGGCGCGCATTTGCGGACTGATGGCCGAGATTGAGGAAGGCGAGTTCGGCGACAAGGGCCGTGCTCGCGAATGGCTTTCACGTGCCGTTCGCGCACCACGCGATCCGGCCTGGACAGCGGACGGCTTCATTTCCCGTGTCTGGCTTCCCGTTTCACCAGTCACCGGTGAACTGGGCGCATTCAGATGGCGGGTACCGGTGGAAGGCATTGCCCACGGCGAGCCAGAACCGGCTGAAGAAGCCGTCAAAGAGCCGGGCTCAGCCGGCGAGGAGCATACGCCTGGCGATGACGCCATCCCGGTAAATGCGGAGGCCGAAGCCGAAGAGATGGATCGCGGGCCAGCCGAAGCCGAGACCGCAGAGGTTGCCGATGAGGCGGACAGCTCTGACAAGGAAGCCGTCATTGCTGAACAGGAGAGCGAAACTCCGGATGAAGCCGGGAATCGCGATGACGAGTCCGTCGCCACGCAGGAAGAGGCAAGCGAACCGGAAGAAGTTGAAGCGCCAGCCGCGGCATCAGGCCTTGCTCAACCCGAAGTCGAGCCCGATCAGCCGGAAGCAGAAACGGTCAGGTTGCGCCAGCCAGATGACCCCGGCCCAGAGATGGAAGAAAAGAAGAAGCCAAGCTGGCTTTGATTGTTGAATCGATCATCACTTCGCGCTATCTGTCGCGCCAGACTTCGCCAGGCCGCAATAGCTCAGTTGGTAGAGCACATCATTCGTAATGATGGGGTCGGGGGTTCGAATCCCTCTTGCGGCACCACTCCCTTTCCATCTGGAAACAGCACCGCCGTCAGGCTTGTCCATGTGCAGGCGTAGACGGCCTAGCCCTGAACGATACGCTCGTTGAGTTTGTGATCGACAATCTCAACCGTCCGGTTCACTTCGTCGTTCGGCGTGCCCAGTTGCTCCGAGATCACTTTCACCAGCACATCAACACGCTCAATGAACGGCGCTCCAGCCGCCACTGCGCGCGCAGCCGATGACGGCTTGAGCAGGCTTTCAGCTGCTTTGGCATATTTCTCGAACGGCACCTGATCAGCAGGATCCGCTCCAAGCTTCTGTGCAATACCATCCACATGGGCATAGATAGAGCGTGACAGATCAAGGTCCTCATGAACTGCATCGCGGATCGCGCGCGGTTCACCCATGGTGATGCAGCGGTAATTGCCAGTCAGCAGCATCGACCACTTGGCCAGCGGCACGAACAGCGAATCGAACACGCGAAGCTTCACCGGCACGTCCTTGTCGTCCAGACGGACGGCATCGATACCGGCTTCCAGTTCACGCAGCATCTCGTTGTGCTTGTCATCGGCAAAAGTTGCCGCCTTGAAGTTCGTCGGCAAGCCGACATGAAGCACGTTGGCCTTCTCCTCCGGCGGACGGAAAGCTTGCGGGTCAGGTGAGCACAACGTCACCAGACCCGGCTCAAACCGGTCCCAGACCTGCGCGTTGGTGTAGGCTTCCACCAGGTCCATGCCAGCCAGCGCTTCAATACGCTTGAGATATGGCAATGGCGGCATGTTCATGATCGACAGGCATGGCACCTTCGCCTCGGCAATCTTCACCATCAAGACACGGATGGTATGGTTGGCGTATTGCGGCTCCTGCATGGCCAATCCGACCAGGTCGTATTCGGACGGGTCGATCTGCTCCGGCGGTGCAGCCTTCAGCTTGCCGGGCAAATCGCGAGAGAAGACCGAACGGTGCTCGTTCTCGTCGCGCAGCTTGATGCGGACTTCGGTTCCTTCGCTGTTGATCAGGTCTGCTGTCTTCTGCCGGCAGACCAGCGTCACATTGTGACCAGCCATCAGCAGCTTGGTTGCCAGCAGCGAACCGTAGGACGCCCCAAGGATCAGAATATTGCGCGCCATGTTCCCTCTCTCGTTGTGTTTGGTATGTTCTTTTGGAATTGATGACAGAAGTAATGACGCAGACATGCGCCAGAAGCAAAATCAAGATTGTCGCACTGTATGGAACAGTTCTCCCATATTGCGGTACACCACATCGACTAACCGCGGGATTCGTCGTTCCTGTCTGCCACGGCCTTGACGGCACCCGGCCCTATTGCCTCGATCACTTCATCCACGTTCCCCCAAAAACGAACCAGACAACAAAATGAGCAAACTGTTCACACCTCTCAATCTCGGCGGCTTGTCGCTTTCAAACCGCATCATCATCGCGCCCATGTGCCAGTACTCAGCCATCGACGGCAGCGCCACTGACTGGCACGTGATGCACCTGGGCCAGATGGCCATGTCTGGTGCAGGACTGTTGATCCTCGAGGCAACCGCTGTCTCGCCCGAAGGCCGGATTTCGCCGCAGGACCTCGGCCTCTACAGTGACGATAACGAGAAAGCCCTTGGCCGGGTGCTTGCAGCTGTCGGGCAGTATTCTGACATGCCGGTCGCTGTGCAGCTCGGCCATGCAGGGCGCAAGGCATCGAGCAGGGCACCCTGGCTTGGCGGACAGCAGATCCTGCCTGGTGAGCCTGATGGCTGGCAAACGGTTGCACCGTCTGCCATTGCCCACAATGAAGGTGAACACCTGCCTGACTCTCTTGATGAAACCGGCATTGCCAGAGTGATTGAGGATTTCGTCTCCGCCGCGCAACGCAGTGCACGTCTCGGGCTCAACGGCATCGAGCTGCACATGGCGCACGGCTACCTGCTGCACCAGTTCCTGTCACCCCTCGCAAACCAGCGCAACGACCAGTATGGCGGTTCACTGGAAGGCCGCATGCGCCTGCCGCTTGAGGTTTTCAGCGCCGTCCGCGCCGCCTTCCCGCAAGACCGTCCCGTATGGGTGCGCATCTCGGCATCGGACTGGGTAGACGGTGGATGGGACATCGAGCAATCCATCGAGCTTGCCCGGCAACTGGAAGCAGCTGGCTGTGACGCCATTCACGTATCATCCGGCGGCGTCTCACCGGCCCAGCAGATTACCCTTGAACCAGGTTACCAGGTCGACTTCGCTCGCCAGATCAGGAACCAGGTCTCCATGCCTGTGATCGCCGTTGGCCTGATTACCGAACCTGAGCAGGCAGAAGACATCCTGACCAAAGGCGATGCAGATGCCATCGCTCTGGCGCGCGCCATGCTCTACAATCCGCGTTGGCCATGGCACGCCGCCGCAAGCCTTGGCGCGCAGGTTTCAGCCCCTCCGCAATACTGGCGCAGCCCGCCCCACGGCGTGCGCAACCTGTTTGCCGATGCCGCGTTCGGGCAACGATAGAGAGGCTTACTTTGCGTTTCGGGCAAGCTCGGCATACTGGGCGGCATTGGGGCAGAAACTGTCCGGCATGATGCCGTCCCGGTCACCGTTCAGCCACTTGCGGCAGGCGCGGCGATTGCCACACTGCTGGCACGCCTGAACCATGTCGAGCTCACGCCAGCGTTCTGCAGATATCGCATCAGGCTGAACACCATAGGCGTCAGCCATGCCGCCCATGCGTGCCTTGATGTCCTTTGTACCGAAGGAGAGCAAGCCGATGTCAACCGTATGCAATCCGGCTTCTGACCGCTGAGAGTTGTTGAGGGTGTTCAGAAATGCCTTGTCGGCAGGCTGGCCAAAACGGCCCGCCAGTTTTTTGATCAGCGCAATCATGAGTCCAAAAGCCCCTGACATGTTTTCACTGTCAGGAATTGTGCGCCGCAACATGGCAGGGCGCGTTGATCTGTATCAACTCCGCCCAGGCCATTGCGATCAGGCGCCAGCTACGGCCTCAAATCCAGCGGCTTCGATACCCGCCACCGCGCAGATTTCGTCATTGTCGGACGTATCACCGGTAACGCCAACCGCGCCGATGACCTCACCCTTGCGATTGCGGATCAAGACGCCGCCTGGCACCGGTACGAGATTACCGTTGGCAAGCGCGTTGACCGACTGCACGAAGTAGGGCTGCTGCTGGGCGCGCTCAAAAATGGCACGCGAGCCGATGCCCAATGCAATCGCACCATTGGCCTTGCCGAATGCAATGTTGAAGCGAAGCGTAGAGCTGCCATCCTGGCTCTCGAATGCCTTTACCGCACCACGTGCATCGAGAACGACCACGCTCATCGGCTTGCTCAGACCAATTTCCTGCGCCTTCTTCAGCGCCACAGACACGATGCGGCGGCTCTTCGCCAGTGTCACCATGCTCATTCCAAACCTCCAGATCGATACGCCGTTTTCCCGGCTGGTTGCGGGTGCTTAATGCCGCGATTGAGGCCACGATGCAAACCATCCTGCGGGATTGCCCAAGCCGGGTTTCATCCTGCAAACTGGACGTCTGACATCAAATCAACCTGAGAGACATCACATGAGGCTGGCAGGCAAGACGGCAATGGTGACAGGCGCGGCCAGAGGCATTGGCCTGGGCTGCGCAAAGGCCATGGCGGCGCAAGGCGCAAGAGTGGTCATCGCCGACATTGACATGGAAACGGCCAGTGCCGAGGCAGCCTCGATTGAGGAGGCAATCGCGCTCGAACTGGACGTCACAAATCGCGACAGCTGGGTTCGTGCAATCGCAGAAGCTGATGCCAGGCTCGGCGGCCTCAATGTACTGGTCAACAATGCAGGCATCATCATTCCGGGCAGCGTGGAGGCACTCGACGAGGAAAGCTGGGACAAGACAATGGATGTCGATCTCAAATCCGTCTTTCTCGGATGCCAGGTCGCGTTGCCGTTGCTGGCTCGCAGCGCGCCTGCTTCAATCATCAACATCGCGTCGATCGCATCAATCATAGCAAGCGCACATTTTTCGGCCTACAACGCCGCCAAGGCAGGTGTGCACCTGCTAACCAAGTCGGTTGCGTTACATGCCGCGCGCAAGCATCCGGGCGTGAGGTGTAACTCGGTACACCCTGCATTTGTTGACACCGGCATGATCGAGGATGTCGTGCGCAGCGGCACGCCTGAAGAAGCCCGCACGAGGCTGGCAGCCCAGATCCCGATGGGTCGCATCGCCACAGTTGAAGACGTGGCATGGGCTGTGGTCTACTTGGCCAGCGATGAATCGGCATTCATGACCGGATCCGAGATCAAACTGGATGGCGGCATATCGGCCATGTAGGGTCTCGGCTCGCATCAGGTCGTTCAATCGGGAACCACTGACACCGTTATGAGCAAGCGCATTCTGATTGTTCTGCACCAGGAGACCTCAACGCCCGGCCGCGTTGGTCTCAAGCTGCAGCAGAAGGGATACGAGCTTGATATCCGGCGTCCCGCACTGGGCTGCGAGTTGCCCGTCGATGCCCGAGCTTATGCCGGCGCCATCATCTTTGGCGGCCCGATGAGCGCCAACGACGATATCGAGCACGATTACATCCGCAAGGAAATCGACTGGATAGCCACGCCGCTTGCCCAGGGGGTTCCGTATCTCGGCATTTGTCTTGGTGGCCAGATGCTGGCTCGCCAACTTGGTGGGCGTGTATATGGCCATCCGGATGAGCGTGCAGAGATTGGTTATTATGAAATTTCGCCCACCAGTCATGGCGAAGCATTTGGCCCCTGGCCGGAGCGCGTTTACCAGTGGCACCGGGAAGGGTTTGACCTGGTAGACGGCGCCGTGAACCTGGCAGAAGGCGGCGAACATTTTCCCAACCAGGCGTTCGCTTACAATGACACAGCCTTTGCCATTCAGTTTCATCCGGAAGTAACCCAGAAGATGATGCACCGCTGGCTGGTGAAGGCAGAGCACCGGCTCTCACTGCCGGGCGCCCAACCGCGCGATAGTCACTTTCGCGACCGGTTTATCTATGACCGGGCAGTCGATGCCTGGCTTGACCGCTTTCTCGATCAGTGGCTGGCCACCGCCAAACACGAAACGGTGCGCCTCGCAGCAGAGTAGCCTCAACCGCTCCGGTTCTTTGCATATTGCAAAGCCCGGCATGGCAAGCTGCAAAACAGCAAAGCATGCCGGTCCTTGCCATGCCCAGATATTGAGGTTGTGGACATGGCTCGCCGCAAGATGTGGCATTGGTCAGTCTGGCACCTTGGTTGCTTCAACACCCGTCAAGCTGAGATCATTGTACAGCGTACTCAGCCAGGTACAGGAAGCGGGTCCACCTCAAAGCAGGCGGCCCGCTTCTTTCTTTTGGGTTGTCGAGCCAATCACGTCAGGTTTGAGCCCGGCCGGAGCAAAGACCTCCACCGGTTCGGAGAAACCGGCAAGCTCCAGCAACCCGACCCGCTCGATACCCTCACCGTGCAGCGCGGCGAAACCCGGGCCCAGCAAGACCGGGCACCCGGTAATCTTCGTTGCAGACTCCAGCCGTGCCGACATGTTGACCGTCGAACCAATCGCTGTGTAGTCAAACCGGATATCGGAGCCGAAATTGCCAACCGAACAAATGCCGGTCTCTATTCCCGCTCCGACCCGGATCGGCGGCTTGTCCTCCTGCTCGCGACGTTCGTTCTCCGCATCCAACGCCACGCGAATGGCAAGCACCGTCTCCAACGCACGGGCTGCGTGATCAGGTTGATCGACCGGCGCATTCCAGAACGCAAGAATGGCATCTCCCATGAACTTGTCGATCGTGCCATCGCGCTTGAAAATCTCCTCGCTGGCCAGCGTCAGAAACCGGTTCACCGTCCCAATGATCTCCTCTGCAGGCAGCGTCTCGCTCGACGATGTGAAACCGCGCATGTCCATCATCAACACGGTGATCTCACGCTTCTCGGCACTTGTTGTGAGGTCCTGTTGCGATGCTGTCAGCATTTCCACCACATTGGGCGACAGGTACTGCGAAAACTGCCTGGAGAGTTGTCTACGCCGCGCGTCGGAGTCGCGGTACAGGTTGTAAGCCTCTGCCATCGCCACCAGCGCAAGTCCGGCAGCAGGCTGCAACGGCTCATATAATTTGGCTTGCTCTAGGTAACTTGCATAACCCGCCAGCAACGGGGCCAGGCAAATGGCAAGACCCGCGATCATGAGAAACCAGATCCGCGCGCCCAGCAAATAAGACAATGCCAACAAGCCAAACGCAGACAGCACGAACCAGGCACGCTCAACCAGCTTCGCAGCGGCCGGTTCTTTCAGAAACTGCCCATCGAGAATTTGACCGGCAAGCACAGCATGGATTTCCGCTCCCGCACGGGAGGCTTGTGTCGGCGTCGTGTGAAACTTGTCGACACCCAGCGCGTTCACCGAGAGGATTGCCATACGCCCATTCAGTTGGTCGGCCCCCTTGCCAGCCAACACATCAAGCGCTGACACGCGCGGTACGGGCTCATCCTGCTCCCACAACCAGACCGCACCGCCCGGCGTCAACGGAATAATCCTGCTGCCGGCCTTCATCGCTTCATATCCGTCCGCCCGCACGCGCAGGGCATAAGACTGAAACTGCTGATGCAGCCTGACCAGTTCCATGCTGAACGCTGGCCACAGGTGGATGCTGTCACCAC